>VGXI01000065.1 GCA_016873475.1 bacterium
GGGGAGCTGCGCTTCTACAAGCCCGACCGCTGCCTCGTGCGCGCCCGCCGCGACCCGCGGGAGACGATCCCCTTCCGCCGCGGCATGCACTGGGACTTCCCCCAGCTCGACGACGAGCGCGCGCGCAGCCTCGACCGCCACGGCCTCGCCGGCGTGCGCCCGCGGCTGTGGTAGCCTGCACGGGATCGGCCACTGTGCGTAATCCATTCCCTGGCAGTGCGTTAGAGAACCGGCTTGACCATACCCGAATCGGGGTTTATAATACCCAACATGGGTATGAAATCCAGACCCGCCGATTCCCCCCATCGCCCAGCCGTGAAGGGGCTGGCCGATGCGCTCTTCTCCAAGGTCCAACAGCGAGTCCTTGGCCTGCTCTTCGGCGATCCGAGCCGGACCTTCTATGCCAACGAGATCATCGGGCTTGCCCAATCGGGAACTGGTGCCGTACAGCGCGAGCTTTCGCGATTGGAGGCCTCGGGCATCGTGATCGCCCATCGCGTGGGCAGACAGAAGCACTACCAAGCCAACCCGAAGTCCCCAGTGTTCGCGGAGCTCCGCGGGCTGGTGCTCAAGACCTGTGGACTTGCGGATGTTCTGCGTGCGGCCCTTGCTCTGCATGCGGAGTCGATCTTCGCCGCCTTTGTCTACGGGTCCGTAGCCAAGCATGAGGACACCAGCGAGAGCGACATCGACCTCCTGATCCTCAGCGACCATCTCGCCTATGCCGAGCTCTTCGCCGTCCTCGAGCCGGCTGCCACGACCCTAGCGCGTAAGGTGGCGCCGACGATCTATAGCCGCCAAGAATTCCGCGATCGCAGAGCGAGCGGGAACGCCTTCCTGGCCCGGATCCTCGCCCAGCCTAGGCTCTGGCTGATCGGCGGAGACGATGAGCTCGCCATTTGATGCGCTCTGCGGGCCCGGTGGCCCCCTGCGCCCTGAGCCGACGGATGCCGCCGAGTTCAATGGACTGATGAGCTCCGGCGAGGCTCGCCTTGCCGATGCCAAGAAGCTGCAGAACTCGCTCCCGAGCCGCTTCGACCTCGCTTACAACGCGGCGCACGCACTCTGCCTTGCCGCCTTGCGCAGGGCGGGATACCGCTCGTCGAGACGCTACATCGTCTTTCAGGTCCTGCCTCTCACGCTTGGGCTGGGCCCGGAGGTCTGGCGGGTGCTCGACCGCGCGCACAACGTTCGCAATCGAAGCGAGTACGAGGGCGACCTCTCCGTGGACGAGAGGCTGCTGGCCTCCGTGATCGAAGCCTGCGAGCGGGTCGCCTCGGCGCTGAGGGCTCGCCCCCGTCAATGATCGAGTAGGGAGGGGCTCCTAGTCGGCGGGGCGGGCTGGTATGGATCCGCGCTGCTCGATCAGCCGCAGGGCCACCTCGAGATTCCGCCTGGCCTCGGCGTTGCCGGGATCGATCGCCAGCGCCGCGCGGAACTGCGTCACCGCTTCCTCGAAGCGGCCCGCCTGCGCGAGCAGGGCGCCCAGGTTGTTGCGGCCGGCGGCGTCGTCCGGGTCGAGGGCGACCGCGCGGATGCGCTGCGCGATGGCCCCGTCCATGTCCCCTGCCTTGGCGAGCAGGCGGCTCAGGTTGATCCGCGCGAGCGCGAAGTCCGGATCCTTGGCGACGGCTGTCTGATAGGCCCCGCGCGCCCCGTCGAGCTTGCCCATGGCCTCGTAGGTCTGGCCGAGGTTGTTCAGCGCCTTGGCGTAGTCGGGGCTGATCGCGAGCGCGGCCGTGAAGCTGCCTGCGGCCTCCGGGTAGCGGTGGGCGTCGGCATAGGCGAGGCCGAGGTTGTAGAGCATCTTGGGATGCACCGGCTTCACCTCGCGCGCGCGCTCGCCAAGGGCGATCGAGTCCCGCCAGGCGTTTGCCCGCTCGCGCGTCCCGATGAGGCAGGCGAACAGCGCGAGGACGGCGAGCACGGCTGCGGGATCGCGCCAGCGGCGGCCGGGGCCTTCCAGCCACGCGCCGATCCCCCAGACCAGCGCCAGGTAGAGACCGATGAAGGGCAGGTAGGCGTAGCGGTCGGCCATCGCCTGCTCGCCCACCTGGACGATGCCGATCACCGGCACCAGCGCGCCGAGGAACCAGAACCAGCCCACGAAGGGCCAGCCGAGACGCCGGAAGCGGAAGGCCGCCGCGCTGAGCGCGGCGATCAGGACCAGCGCGCCGCCGATCTGCCAGACGGCGAGCGGCTCGCCGCCGGCCATCGCCGGGTGCGGATAGAGCGCCGAGAGCGGATGCGGCCAGACGAGCTTGCCGAGGTAGCGCGCTGTGGCCACGACGGCGTTGGCCAGCCGATCGTCGACGGGGAGCAGCGCGGCGCGGCGCGTCTGCGCGGCCAGCGTGAGCGCAATCGCGCCGGCGCTGAGGGCGAGCGCGGGCAGCTTCTCGAGCAAAGCCTGGCGCCGCGCGAGCCCCGCGGCCTGCCGGCGCGTGGCCGCGTTGCAAAGGCGGCCCAGCGGCCAGAAGTCCAGCAGCAGCCAGAGCAGGGGCAGGGTGACGAGCATCTGCTTGGCGAGCAGGCCGAGGGCGAGGAGCGCGAGGGCCAGCGCGTAGTCGCGCGGCCGGCCACTGCGCGCCCAGCGCAACCAAGCCAGCGTGGCGCCGAGGGCGAAAGCCTGGCTTAGCACGTCCTTGCGCTCGGCGATCCAGGCCACGGATTCCACGTGCAGGGGGTGCAGCGCCAAGAAGCCGGCGACGAGCGCGCTCTTCCAGAGGGCGCCGGTGAGCGCGCGCAGCAGCCAGAAGAGGAGCAGCGCGTTCAGCGCGTGCAGGAGCAGGTTCGTCAGGTGGAAGCCGCGGGCGCTCTTCACGCCGAAGAGCTGCGCGTCCAGCATCAGCGAAGCCCAAGTCAGCGGGTGGTAGTTCTGCGCGTGATGCGTGGTGAAGGCCCAGCGCAGGCCCTCGCCGCTCAGCCCGCGGGCGACCAGCGGGTTCTCGGTCACGTAGTCGGGGTCGTCGAAGTTGACGAAGTCGAAGCCGAGCGTCTGGCCGTAGGCTGTGAGCACGGCGAGCACGAGCAGGATGGGGACGAAGAGGCTGGGCTTCATGGCCGCAGCCTAGCGCCTCTCCGGGAGTGCCGCAAGCGTCCTAGAAGCGGCGCTCGATGTCGCTCTCGGCGGCCTCCGTCCAGGCCGCCGTGCGACCGGCGTCGAGGATGACCGGGGTGAGCAGCATCACCATCTCGGTCTCGACCTGCTTGGTGATGGTGCGCCGGAAGAGGCGGCCGAGCAGGGGCAGGTCCTTGAGCACCGGGATGCCCGCCTGCTGATCGTTCGTGCCGCGCGTGACGAAGCCCGCGATGACGAGCGTCTCGCCGTCGTGCACCTTGCCGACGGTGTCCAGCTCGCGCACGCTGAGCACGGGCGCGCTGTCCTGATTGGGGCTGGTCTCCACGCGCACGATGTCCGTGACCGTCGGGTGCACGTTGAGGGTGATCACGTCGTCCTCGCCCACCTCGGGCGTGACGTCCAGCACGAAGCCGACCGGCACCACGCTCGCCGAGTAGGCGATCACGGGCTCCGTGCTGACGCCGTCGGTCACCACGGGCGGCTCGACCTGCGCGTTGTAGAAGACCTCCTCGGTAACGATGCGCACGACGGCCTTCTGGTTGTTCAGCGTCGTGATGCGCGGCGTCGAGACGACCCTCACTGTGCCCTGCTTGCTGATCGCCTCGATGAGACCGGAGACCGACTTGCCCTTGATCACGAAGTCGAAGAAGGGATTGCCGAGGCCCTCGGTCGTGCGCTGGCGGCCGGTGAGCGCAAGGTGCTCCTCGTTCGCCACGGCGGTCCAGTCGATGCCCGTGTGCTCCTCGCCCGTCACCGCGACCTCGAGGATCTTCACCTCGATCGCCACCTGGCGCCGCAGCGCCGCGCGCATCCGCTGGAGATAGGTCTCGACCTGGCGCAGGCGCTTGGCTTCGGCCGTCGCCTGGATGACCCCGGCCATCGGGCTGACCAGGAGCGAGCGGCCCGCTTCGTCGGCGAGGCTCAGCGACTGAGCGACGACGGCGCCGCTGGCGCCCGACTCGCTGCGGTTGCGCGCGAAGACGAGGGTCTCGAGCGCCTGCATCACCTCGGGCCAGATCGCCATCGCCGCGCTGCTCGTGACGTGGCTCTCGTTCTGGTCCTGGCTGCCGCCGCTCTCGCTCTGGCTCTGGCCGCGGCCGGAGATGCGCAGCTCGCCCTTGCCCTCGCGCTGCGTGACCGGGTAGTCGAAGCTGAACCAGCGGGTGACCATGCCGAGTCGATAGACCATCAGCACGCCGCCCCGGCGCTCGTAGCCGAGGTCGATCGGCTCGAGCAGCGCGCGCAGGGCGGCGTCGAAACCGACATTCTCCAGGTGCACGTTCACCTGGCCCTCGACGTCGGGCGCGATCTGCAGGCCGTAGCCCGCGCTGCGGGCAACGGTCTTCAGCACCTCGCGCACGTCGACCCAGTCGCCGGTGATCAGAGTGATCTGCGCCTCGGCCGGCGCAGACACCGCGAGCGGCGCTGGCTCCGCGGCGAGGGCCGCCGCGGGCGCCGCGGACTCCGCCACGAGCTGACGGAGCGCGAAATCGATGTCGGCGCCGGCGCGGCCGGGCAGGAGCGCGGCGAGTGCCGCGCCGCCGAGCAGCGCCGTGAGCGACAGGGCCTTGAGTGTCCGCATGCGTCCTTCCTTTCCAGACCCGCGGGGCGGGCCGGCTCAATCCTGGGCGACGGGCGCGCCCACCGCGCCCGCGCCGCGCGAGCGACGCACGGCGAGCACGCGGGTTCGCTCACCCGCGCGCAGGAAGACGCCGTCCTCGTCGATCGCCACGATCCGATAGTCGGCAACGGCGTCGCCCACGTGCAGGAGCTTGCCGTCGATGATGGCCGCGCTCTCCCCGCCGCCGAGGATGAGTGCCGTGCAGCGCAGGCGCGGGCCGCTCTCGTCGGCGCGTGGCGTCGGCTCCGCGGCACCGGGAGCCGGCGTGACGCTCAGGGTACCCACGCCGTAAGCGAAGGGATTGCGGCCGAGGCTGGCCGGCATCGGGAGCGCGCCGCCGGTCGGCGGCTCGGCGAGCCGCGCACGCAGCACGGCCCCCACGTGCCGGAAGTCGCTGGGCGGGACGAGCGTCTCCTTCTCCACGCTCACGGCGAGATCGGCGGCCGCGCCCTTGGGTAGGAACCCGCGCAGGTTGATCGCCACCATCGCCGCCAGCACGACGAGAACGGCCACCATGACCCGCGGGTCCTGGGTGATCCGGCTACCGCTCCTGGACATAGTACTCCAGCTCCATCTGCACAGCGACGCCGCGGGCGCCCTGCCGCAGTTGCATGCCGCGCACGCTGACCGCGCGCTCGAGCGTGCGCAGGGCATCGGTGAAGCGCGCGAGGTGCTCGTAGTCGGCCTCGAAGTCGATGCGCAGCCGGTGCGCGCGCAGCGTGCTCACCGGCAGCGTGGCGGCAGAGATGCCGAGTGTCGCGATGAGGGCCTCCAGTTCCTCCGGCTGGCCGCCGGCGCCGCGCGCGCTGAGCTGCTCGCCGCGGCCCTCGCCATCGGGATCCCTGCCCGCGTCCGCGCGCAGCTGCACCGGATCGACGCCGCTCGCGTTGGCCGCGCTCGCGATCTCCATGAAGAGCTGCTCCAGGCGCCGCTCGGGCGGGAAGAGCCGCTCGAAGCGCGCGTTCAGTTCGGCCTTCCAGCGCGCCGCGTCCGCGGGCAGCGCCCGTCCGCCGTGCCAGCCGCTCAGGGTGGCGGCACGGGCGTCGAGGGCGCTGATCTCGGCCGCCTGGCGGCGGCTCTCCCGCAGGGACGGCCAGATGAAGAAGGCGACGAGCAGCAGCCAGGCCAGCGCGCCGACGGCGAGGAGAACACCGGGGCGCAGCAGGCGGGGCGAGAGCGCGGGGCGCTTCATCCCTTCACCCCCGTGGCCAGTCGGTAGCGCAACTCGAAGCGCACGCGCGATGCGCGGCCCCTGTCGTCCTCGTCGCCCTCGATCTCGAGGCTGGGCTCGGTCGCCCCCTCGAGCAGGGGCGTCTGGGCGAGCGCCGCCTGGAGCTGGAGGAAGGCCGCCTGAGCGGCCTCGCCGGTGCGCCCGCGCGACTCGCCGCGGATCACGAGGCGGTACGCGCCCTCGGGATCGCGGACCAGATCGAGGTCGGTGAGCTGCACGGGGCTCGGCAGGCGGGCGGCGATGTCCCGCAGTAGCGGCCCCAGCGGTGTGCGCTCGGGCGCGTAGCGGTCGAGCTGCTCTTGACGCGCGAGCAGGGCGAGCTGCTCGAGATAATCGCGCGCCGCCGCCTCGGCGGCCTGCCGGCTCTGCGCGAGCTGCTGGCCCTGCTCGGCGAGCACCCTGGCCTGCAGGTGGCGGGTGAGCTCGCTGCCGCCGCCGACGAGGGGCAGCACGCCGAGGCAGAGCGAGGCGCCGCCGGTGATCGCATAGCGGCGCAGGCGCCAGAGTGCGCCGTCCTCGCGCCGCCGCGGCAGAATGTTGAAGACGGCCCCTGCCGGATCGAGGGCGACCGCGGCCCCCGCGAGCGCGGGCAGGAACTCCCAGCTCGCCGCTGCGCCCTCGATGCGGAAGCGCTCCTCGGGCTGCCAGTGCTCAGCGACCAGGCCTTCGGTCCTGGCCAGGCGCAGGGCGAGGGACTCGGCCAGCTCGGGATCGCCGCAGACGAGCACGCGCTGCACCCGCGCGCCCTGCTCGCCCTGCTGGGCGAAGAAGTGCGAGCGCTCGATCTCCGTCACGAGCCGCTCGAGGTACTCCGCGCGGTCGGCGCCGCCGGAGAGATCCGCGGGCAGGGCGCGCACGAGCAGAGGACCCACGGCGTCGCCGATGGCGAGGAAGCGTTCCTCGCGTCCGAGGTAGACGAGATTCCAGGCCCCCGGCGCCGGGTCGGCGGCGCGCAGCTCGCGCCGCAGGAGGGTGTCGAGGGCGAGCGCCTGGGGCAGCGCGAGCGCGGGCCGGCAGTCGCTGCCGGCCAAGGGCGCGAGCAACTTGGGCAGGGCCGCGCGCTCGAAGGCGAGACCGGTGATCGCCCAGCGACCGTCCGCGCTCTTCGCGGCCTCGCGGCGGCGCGCGTCGATGCTCCACTGCTCGGGGCTGCCGCCGCGCTGCTTCTGGAGCAGGCCGGCCAGGGCGATGCGCGTCAGCTCGGGCTTCATCTCCGGCAGGCGCGCGTGGAGGAGCTGACAGCTGTCGTTGGGCAGGAGCAGAAGCAAACGGCGTCCGCCGCGGCAGAGCTCGCGCCAGTGCGGGGCCGTCGCCGGCCGGCCACCGGGCAGGCTCTCCAGCCAGTTCACGCGATAGCTCTGCCCCTCGCCGTGGCTGAGCGCGAGCGCCCAGTAGCCGTCGGCCTGGGGAGCGAGGCAGTATGCTTCCGCGCGCCGGATCAATAGCCCTCCCCGGTGGGCACGTTGTCGGCCACCGTCCAGGCGTCACCGTCGGCGCCGGCGGAGAAGATGCGCCGGGCGCCCACGTTGATCAGGTAGTTGCGGTTCCACTCGTCGCGGCGGTACTCGTTGCCAAGGCCGAGGTCCTGGCGCACCTGATTCCAGGGCCGGTTCAGGTTGAGCCCGGGATTCGCGTCCACCGCGGCCTGGATCGTCTGCAGCTCGAGCTCGGTCTCGCTGGGTGGCGTCGGGTTGCCCCCGCCCGGGTTCAGGGGCGGGATGGCGCTGCTGTTCACCTCGAGGCGGAGATCGTCCCCGCCGCCGTTCTCGTCCGTGTGATTGGGGCCCCGGCTCCAGAGGATGAGCCGGCTCGCGCCGCCGCCGAGGGACTCGATCCGCGATGCGTAGGCCTGGCGCCAGTCGTCTTCGAAGCTGTCGCCGGCGAAACCCGGGTCGACGTAGCTGCCCGAGAGGTCCGCGAGCTGCGCGGGGAAGCTGCTGTGATCCTGGTAGTGCCGGCGCGCGCCCGCGGCGAGCGCCTCCAGCTCGGCGAGGGAGGCGAGGCGCTTGTCGCGATCGAGGGGGCCGGTCGCGATCGCCAGCACGATGTCGTCCACCGTCGACGCGTTGCCGAGCTGCCAGGTGCCGCCGGTGCGCAGCTCGAGGCGGCGGTTCGCGCCCGGGCTGGCGACGATGAGATCCGCGGCGCCCGCCGGCGTCACGCTGGGCGCGAGGTCGTAGACGTAGTCCTGGCCGAAGGCGTCGGTGCGCACCGCGGCCGCGGGATCGTCGTCGCCCGACTCGAGATAGGGCCCCTGCCAGCCCGCGGGGCCGCCGGTCCCGACCAGGCCGGCCAGGCCCCCGCCCTCGCCGGGGAAGGCGCCGACGTCCTCGTAGTAGGCGGCGAGCGCGCCGCGCAGGCGCTCCAGCTCCTGGCGCGTGGCGTCCTCGCGCGCCGCCACGAGCTGGCGATGCGCCACCGGCGCGATGGCGCCGATCATGATGCCGATGATCGCGATCGCGATGATCACTTCCAGCAGGGTGAAGCCCTTCGTCCAGCGGCTGTGCACGGCGTTCCTCATTTCAGCAGCTGGCTCTGGATCTGGAAGATGGGCAGCAGCATGGCCAGAGCGCTGATCGCGATCAGCGCGCCGAGCACGACGATGATCGCCGCCTCGAGCAGCGTGAAGAGCCGCTTGAGCGCGCGCGGCAGCTCCTTGTCGAGATACTCGGCCGCCTTGGCGAGCGACTTGTCGAGGCTGCCGGCCTGCTCCCCGACGCCGATCAGGCGCTTGAGCAGCGGCGGAAAGTGGGGGCTGTCCGCGAAGGCGTGGGCGAGAGTGTCGCCCGTCACGATGCGCTGGCGGGCCGCCGCGACCTCCGCCGCGAGCACGCTGTTGCCGACCACGCGCTGCAAGAGGGCGAGCACGCGCAGGATGTCGATGCCCGAGGCGAAGAGCATCGCGAAGTTGCGCGCGAAGCGCGCGAGCGCCAGGTTGCGCTGGAAGCCGCCGACGATCGGCAGGCGCAGCAGCAGGTGGTCGATCGCGTAGCGGCCCCGCTCGCTGCGGTAGAGCAGGCGCCATCCCCAGGCGAGGCCGAAGGCGCCGCCGAGGAGGAAAGGCCACCAGTGGCGAAAGAAGCTGCCCACCGCGAGCACGCGCAGGGTGAGCGTCGGCAGCTGGTAGTCCAGCTCCTGGAAGACCTCCAGGAAGCGCGGGATCACGAAGATGATCATGAGCAGAAAGAGGCCGAGCGTCGCGGTGGCGAGCAGCGCTGGGTACATGAGCGCCTGCTTCACCTTGCTGCTCAGGTCGTCGGCCCACTCGAGGTGGCGCACGAGCTCGCCCAGGGTTCCGTCCAGGTTGCCCGAGCTCTCGCCGGCCGCCACGAGGGCCAGATAGAGCTCGGGGAACACGTCGGGATGGTGGCTCATCGCCTCGGCCACCTGACTGCCGCTGCTGATCTCCTCGCGCAGCTCCTTGACGATGCGCGCGAAGCCCTGACCAGCCATGCCGGCCTCGGCGTCGCGCAGAGCCTGGATCACCGGGATGCCGGCGCCGAGAGAGGTCGCCATGTGCAGCGTGAAGTCGAGCAGGTCGCGGCGACGGACGCGGCTCACGCCGCCCAGGCGGAGCGAGGGGCGGCCTTCGAGCAGGATCAGGTTCTGCGCCGTCAGGTCGCGCGCGAGCGCGGCGACGTCGGCGGCTGGCCGCATGCCGGTCACCGTCTCGCCGCCCGCGCTGAGTGCCCTGTAGCGGAACTCCCTCATGCCACCACCCGCAGCATTTCGGTGAGCGTGGTCTTGCCGCGCCTCACCTTGGCCAGCGCGTCCTCGCGCAGGCTGCGCATGCCCTGCTCGCGGGCGACGGCGAGGATGGCGTCCGTCGGCGCACGCTCGGCGATGAGCCGGCGCACGGCCTCAGTCGCCTGCAGGTACTCGAAGACGGCGAGGCGCCCCTTGTAGCCGGTGTCGTTGCAGCTCGGGCAGCCCTTGCCTTCAGTGAAGCTGGATTCGGCGAAGCTCGCCTCGTCCAAGCCCAGCAGCTCGCGCTGCTCGGGCGTTGGCGTCACGCTCACGCGGCAGACCGGGCAGACGCCGCGCACGAGGCGCTGCGCGAGCACGGCGACCAGGGTCGCCGAGAGGAGGTAGGGCTCCACGCCCATGTCGACGAGACGGGGGATCACGCCCACCGCGTCGTTCGTGTGCAGGGTGCTGAAGACGAGGTGGCCGGTCAGTGCGGCCCGGATGGCGAGGCTCGCCGTCTCCTGGTCACGGATCTCGCCGACGAGGATGATGTCCGGATCCTGGCGCAGGATCGCGCGCAGGCCGCGCGCGAAGGTGAAGCCCTGCGCGGCCTGGATCTGGCCCTGGTTGATCAGGGGCAGTTCGTACTCGACCGGGTCCTCGAGCGTGATCATCTTGACGTCGGGCGCGTTCAGGTGCTGGATCGCCGAGTAGAGCGTGGTCGTCTTGCCGGAGCCGGTCGGCCCCGTGACGAGAATGATGCCGTTGGGGCGCGCCAGGTCGCGGGTGAACGCGGCGAGCATCTTCTTGTTCATGCCCAGGCCCGGCAGGCCGACGAGCAGGTTCTGCTTGTCGAGCAGGCGGGAGACGAAGGTCTCGCCGTGCACGGTCGGGAAGGAGGAGACGCGCAGGTCGATCTTGCGCCCCTCCTGCTCGAACAGGATGCGCCCGTCCTGGGGCACTCGCGACTCGGAGATGTTCATCCCAGCCAGGATCTTGAAGCGCGTCGTGACGACGCTCTGCAGCTCCTTGGGCAGCGAGTGGCCCTGGCGCAAGCGGCCGTCGACGCGGTAGCGGCAGCGGATCACCTTCTCTTCGGGCTCGACGTGGATGTCCGTCGCGCCGAGCTCGACGGCCTTGCCGATCAGCAGGTCGACGAGGCGCACGTAGGGCGAGTCGCCGTCGGCCCCGCGCGCGCCGGCAGCGAGGCTCGTGCGGGCGCCCGCGATGGTCTGGTCGATGCGGGCGTCGATGTCGCTGCGGCTGCCGAAGTATTGCTGCAGCGTCGCCTGGATGTCGCTGTCGGTGGCGTGCACGACCTCGATGTAGTGGCCGGTCAGGCGGCCGGCGGCGTCGATGCACTCGAGGTCGAGGGGATTGGCCATCGCGAGCACGAGGGTCTTGCCCCGGATCGCCGTCGGAAAGACGCGCTCCTCCTCGCAGAAGCTCGCCGGGATCAGCGCAACGGCCTCGCGCTGGATCCACTCCTCGCGCAGGGAGACGTGCGGCACGCCCGCCTGGCTGGCGAGGATGCGCGCGATCTCCTTCTCGGTGACGAGGCCGAGGCGCTGGAGAATGGCCCCCAGCTTCTCCCCGGTCTGGGCCTGCTCCTTGAGCGCGAGCTCCAGGTGCTCGGGGCCGATCAGGCCGGCCGAGATCAGGATGTCGCCCAGCCGACCAGCGCTCTTGACTTCCATGCCGCTCTCCCGAGTGCGATGGCGGCAGCCGTCGCGGCCGCCGCACGAACGCGCTGGCCACCTCCGATCCACCGCAGCCCCGGCGCGCGGGCGCCGGGGCTCGTCGGAGGAAGCGTCGGCAACCCTGCGGCCTAGTAGCGGCTCGCGCGCTGAATCATGTAGGCGATGTCGTCGCCGCCGGCCTGCTCGTCGTAGACCGCGTCATCGAAGGGCGTCTCGAAGACCTTGTTCGGGCCCGCCGAGACGATGATCACGTTGTGCATGTCGTAGTTCTCCGTCGCCGTGCCCGCGAGCGCGGGCAGGGCATAGCGGATGTTCACGACGTAGGGGCTGCCCCAGGGGTCGAGCTTGATATCGGACAGGTAGGGCCCGTTCCAGCCGGGGGTGCTCATCGGACTGCGGCTGACTCGGTACAACTCCGCACTGGCTGCGGTCCGGTTGCGGATCAGGTACTCTTCGAGCGTGCCCACCTGGCCGTAATTCCGCCAGCGGCCGGCGCCGGTGACTGCATTCGAGCCAGCCGGGATGCCGTTATTGCCGCCGCCCAGGGATAAGTTGCCGGCCAGGCGGTTCAGGGTGCCGCCGGCCGGGGAGGCCGTCGGCCAGTCGCCGACGTCCTTGTAGAAGCTCATGATCGCGGTACTGATCGCCTGGACGTCGCTCTGGGTGCGCGTGATCTTGCCCTGCTTGATGTTCTGGACCAGCGGGGGCGCGATCGCGACCGCCATGATGGCCACCAGGGCCACGGCGATGATCACCTCGATCAAGGTGAAACCGGCATTGCGCTTACTGGGATGCATCGATCATCCTCCGGGTGGTAGATTCCGTCCGGCTGTCGCCGGACTGAGACGCTGGGCCGCGCACTGCAAACGACATTCCAATCCGAGAGCTTCTCGAGAAGCGCGGGAAAGCTGGAGAAGGCAGCAGGTATAGAAGGATCGCGAGCGGCCGGGCGGGGAGCCCGCCGCCAGGTCGATCCGTCGCCGGCGACGCCGAGGAAGGAGCGCCGCGATGAGCCCCCGCGAACCCGAGGACGACATTCGCGTCGAGGCGGAGAGCCTCTACCTGCCCGAACGCTCGGCGCCGGACGAGAGCTACTACTTCTTCGCCTATCGCATCCGCATCGAGAACGCCGGCAGCCGGCCGGCGCAGCTCATCGCGCGGCACTGGATCATCACCGACGCCGTCGGCCGCGTGCAGGAGGTGCGCGGCGAGGGCGTGGTCGGCGAGCAGCCGCAGCTCGCCCCCGGCGAATCCTTCACCTACAGCAGCTTCTGTCCGCTGCCGACGCCCCTGGGCTCCATGCGTGGCAGCTACCGCATGCGGCGGGACGACGGCAGCGAGTTCGACGCGCCGATTCCCGTCTTCACCCTGGCCACCCCGCACTGTCTGAACTGAGGCGGGGCGCGGGAGGTCGGCGATGCAGGTCCTGGCGGCAGACGTCTTCGCGGGACACCGGGCCCTCGTCACGGGCGGCGGCACGGGGCTCGGCCTCGAGATCGCCCGGGCGCTCGCCCGGCGCGGCGCCTGGGTCGCGATCGCCAGCCGCGACCCCAAGCACCACGCCGGCTTTCTCGCCGAGGCCGAGGCCGCCGGCTGGCGCGCGCGCGCGGCGGTGCTCGACGTGCGGGAGCCGGCCGCCGCGCGCCGGGTCTGCGCGGCGATCGGCGAGGACTGGGGCCGCCTGGACCTCTTGGTCAACAACGCCGCCGGCAACTTCGTGCGGCCGGCGCTCGCCCTGCCGGCCAAGGGCTGGCAGGCCGTCATCGACATCGCGCTGTCGGGGGTCTTCTACTGCTCGCAGGCGGCGGCGCGCCTGATGCGCGCGCAGCCGAATGGGGGTGCGATCGTCAACATCATCGCGCCCTACGCCTGGACGGGTTGCCCCGGCGTGGTCCATTCGGTGGCGGCGAAAGCAGGGGTGCTCGCGATGAGCAAGAGCCTCGCCGTGGAGTGGGCGCCCTATCGCATCCGCGTGAACTGCGTGGCGCCGGGGCCCTTCGACAGCGAAGGCGCGGCGGCGCGGCTCTGGCCGACGCCGGAGCGGCGCGCGGCGGTCGCGGCGCAGATCCCCAGCGGCCGCTTCGCCGATCCGGTCGAGGTGGCGCAGGCCGTGCTCTTCCTCGCCTCGCCGGCCGCGGCCTCGATCACGGGGGCGACGCTCGCCGTCGACGGCGGCTGGTCCCTCGGCAAGGGCCTGGCCGGCGAGCTGGACCCGGAGGCGGTCCAGCGCCGGCGCGACTAGACGCGGCGGCGCCTAGTCGCCGAGGCGATGGACCTCGACGCGGCGATTTTCCGCCTGGCCTGCGGCCGTGCTGTTGGACGCGATCGGGAAACGCTCGCCGTAGCCAACGGCGCGCAGGCGCGCCGCGGCGACACCCTGGCCAATCAGGTAGTCCCGCACAGCTTCGGCGCGGCGCAGCGAGAGCGCTTCGTTGGAGGCCGCCGAGCCGGCGCTGTCCGTGTGGCCCTGGATCTCGATCCGCACCTCGGGGTAGGCCAGCAGCGAGCGCGCGACGGTGTCCAGCACGACGCGCGAGTCGGGCGCCAGCTCGGCGCTGCCGGTGAGGAAGTGCACGCCCTCGAGGATCAGGGCGCCCTTGATCTCGGCGACCGGCGCCGCCGGCGGCTCGGGCGCCACCGGCGTGACCTCGACGGGCGCGACTGGCTCGGGGCAGCCGCGCGCATCCACGACAACACCTGCCGGCGTGTCGGGGCAGGCGTCGCTCTGATCGGGCACGCCGTCGCCGTCGTTGTCCGGGTCGGGGCAGCCGTCTCCGTCCTGGAAGCCGTCACGGTCCTCGGCGGCGCTGGGACAGGCGTCCTTGTGGTCGGGGACGCCGTCCCCGTCGTTGTCCAGGTCGGGGCAGCCATCGGCGTCCTGATAGCCGTCGACGTCCTCGGCGCTCTCGGGGCAGCGATCGAACTCATCGGGCAGGCCGTCGCCGTCGTTGTCCGGATCGGGGCAGCCGTCGGCGTCCTGGAAGCCGTCGATGTCCTCCGCGGCGTCCGGGCAGCGATCGAGACCGTCGCTCAGACCGTCGCGGTCGCGGTCCACACTGCCGAAGAACCAGGTGAAACCCAGGTGCAGCTCGGCGAGCCCCGTGTTGGCGTCGACGTACTCGGGACCGAAGAAGTCGTCGGCGCTGAGCCCCACGTTGTCGAGATCGTTGCCCGGGAAGAGGTGGTAGCGGCCGCCGGCGGCGAGCGCGAAGCGCGGGTGCAGGAACCACTCGATGCCGGCGGCGACGGTGCCGCTCAGGTGCGTGGCGTCGAGCTTCTGGCGCCTGCCCTCGGTGTCGTAGCCCTCGAGCACAGGGCCACCCGGGAAGAGACCGCCGAAACCGCCCCGCCCGCGCATGTCCTTGACGCGGAGCTTGGTCGCGCCGACGCCGAGACCGAAGTAGGGCGAGAGCGCGCGGTCGGCCAGGAGATGGTAGAGCAAGCCGGCGCGGAAATGCCAGATGCTCGTGTAGATCTCCTCGCTTTC
>VGXI01000066.1 GCA_016873475.1 bacterium
ACCGGCCGCCAGGGCGGGCAGCGCGACCGCGCGGTGCGCCGGGGTCGGCGCGCAGACGCTGAGCGCCTCGGCGGCCTCGGCCAGCGCCCCCAGCGTCGGCCAGACCCGGCAGCCCAGGCGCTCCGCGCAGCGGGCCGCTGCCGCCGGGTCGCTGTCGTGCACGCCGACCAGCTCGACGCCCGGCAGCTCGCCGTAGATGCGCGCGTGCAGCGCGCCCAGATGGCCGCAGCCCACCACGCCGACTTTCACCTTGACCTCCCTTGCCGACCGGCGGATCTTAGTCGCCCCGCGCAGCCGCCGCAACTGCGGCCTGCGCCGCGGCGAGGAGGCCCCCGATGCGCGTGAGCATGGCGGCTGAGCTGCGCGGCCGCGTCGTGGCGGTCTGGTTCGAGCTCGACGGCCTGCATCACCGCGAGCACCCCGACTTCCGGGCCGAGGTGGCGCGCGAGACCGCCCGCCTCTGCGCCGCCTACGGCGGCTTCAGCCCCGCCGAGATCCCCCTCTTCGCCCCGGCGCGGGTCCTCTACAAGGCGACGGGACTGGATCCCACCCGGCACCGCCCCTCCAGCGAGGCGCTGCTGCGCCGCCTGCTCCTGGGCAAGGCGCTCTATCGCCTCGACCCCGTCGTCGACACCGGCAATCTCTTCTCGCTGGCGCACGGGCTGCCGCTGGGCCTCTACGACCGGGACCGCATCGCCGGCGACGTCGAACTGCGCCTGGGCCGCCCGGGCGAGCAGTTCCCCGGCATCCGCAAGGCGCCCGTCAACGTCGGCGGCCGTCTCTGCCTCGCCGACGGCGAGGGCGCCTTCGGTTCGCCCAGCTCGGACTCCGCCCGCAGCGCCATCGCCGAGACCACCACCCGCGGACTGGCCCTGCTCTACGCGCCGGGCGACTACGCCCCCGCCCGCCTCGCCGGCGAAGCCGCAGCCCTCGCCGCTGCCTTCGCGCGCTGGAACGGCGCGACGCCGACCGCGCCCGCCTTGCTGGGAGCTTAGGAGAGAGCGGCGGCCGCCGCCCTACTTGACGATGCCGCGCGCGCTGGCCCGCACGAAGTCGATCAGTTGCCGCACCTCGGCCACGGCCCCGAGTTCGGCCTCCAGGCGCGCGAGTGCCTGACTGGTGTTGAGGCCGCCCCGGTAGAGCAGGCGGTGCGCGCGGTGCAGGGCGCGGATGCTCTCGGCGCTGAAACCGCGCCGCTGGAGGCCGACGCTGTTCGGCCCCGTGATGACGAGCGGGTTGCCGGCGCCGCGCAGGAAGGGCGGCACGTCCTGGGCGACACGGCTGCCGCCGCCGACGAAGGCGTGGGCGCCGATGCGCACGAACTGGTGCACGGGCGTCACGCCGCCCACGCTCGCGTAATCCTCGACGCTGACGTGCCCGGCGAGATTGACGCTGTTGGCGAGGATCACGTGGTCGCCCAGGCGGCAGTTGTGAGCGACGTGGGTGTAGGCCATCAGCAGGCAACCGACCCCGACCTGCGTCTCGCTGCCCGCGCCCGTGCCCGGGTTCAGCGTGGCGTACTCGCGGATCACGCAGCCCTCGCCGATGACGAGGCGGGTCGCCTCGCCGCGGAACTTGAGATCCTGGGGCGGGCTGCCGAGGACGGCGCCCTGGAAGACGCGGCAGTTCGGCCCGAGGCGCACGCTGGCTTCGATCCGCACGTGGCTGCCGATCTCGCAGCCGTCGCCGATCTCGGCGCCGGCCAGGATGATGCTGAACGGCCCGACGCTGACGCCCGCGCCCAGGCGTGCGCCCGCCTCGACGATGGCACTGGGGTGGATCGCGCCGCCCTGGCCGCTGCTCTCGCTGATGCGTTTGCTCATGCTCAGGGCCGCCTTCACTTCACCGGGGGATGACCTGGGCCATCAGTTCCGCCTCCGCGACGAGCTGGCCATCCACGAAGGCCTCGCCGCGCATCTTGCAGCCGCTCTTGCGCAGCCGCAGCATCGTCAACTCGAAGCGCAGCTGGTCCCCCGGCAGCACCGGGCGCCGGAAGCGCGCGCCGTCGATGCCGAGGAAGTACACGAGCTTGCCGGTGGGATTGTCCACCGTCGACAGCAGCAGGATGCCGCCCGTCTGCGCCATCGCCTCCAGGATCAGGACCGCCGGGAAGATCGGATGGTCGGGGAAGTGGCCGTTGAAGAAGGGTTCGTTGATCGTGACGTTCTTGATGCCGACCACCCGCTCCCCATCGACCATCTCGACCAGGCGGTCGACGAGCAGGAACGGGTAGCGGTGCGGCATGATCCGCATGATGTCGCGGATGTTCCACGCCAGCGGGGCGTCGCCGATGTAGGTGCGGTCGGCCCGCGCCGCCGCGCTCGCGAGCAGGCGGGCGAACTTGCCGTTGGACATGTGCCCGCTGCGGTGGCTGATGATGTGCCCCTTGATCGGCTGCCCGACGAGCGTGAGGTCGCCCAGGAGATCGAGGATCTTGTGGCGGACGAACTCGTTGGGGAAGCGCAAGGGGGTCTCGTTCATGATCCCCTGCGCGCCGACGACGATGGCGTTGTCCATCGTGCCACCCTTGATCAGACCCTGGGCGCGCAGGCGCTCGACGTCGTCCCAGAGCACGAAGGTGCGCGCAGCGGCGAGCTCCTCCTCGAAGATCTGGGGCGTGATATCGAAGGAGGCGTACTGGGTGCCCAGCACCGGCTCGTCGTACTTGATCGTGAAGCTGATGCGAAAACCGTCATAGGGCAGCGCGAGCAGCTCGATCTCGTTCTCCACCAGGCTGATCGGCTGCTTGACCTCGAAGTAGCGGACCGGCGCGCCCTGGCCGACGATGCCCGCCTCCTTGATCCGGCGCACGTAGTCCTCGCAGCTGCCGGTCGGCGGCTCGGCCGGCTCGTTGCTGTCGAGCTCGACGATCACGTTGTCGACGCCCAGACCGGTCAGCGTGGCGAGCACGTGTTCCACCGTGTGGATGCTGTGCCCGTCGCGCGTCAGCGTTGTGTTGCGGAAGGCCTCGCTCACGGCCGGCGAGAAGTCGACGTGCACGGGGAACTCGACGGGCGGCGCCAGGTCGATGCGCCGGAAGACGATGCCGGTGTTCGGCGGCGCCGGCAGGAAGCGCATGCGCACGGGGTTGCCGGTGTGCAGTCCGATGCCGGCGTAGACGAGCTCGCGGGCGAGCGTGCGCTGCTGGCGGATCAAGGCCGCGGCTCCCGTCGCTCGGCGAGCTCCGCGCGGAGGCGCCCGAGCTCTTCTTCCAGCTCGCGCACGCGGCGCGCGAGCTCCGGCAGGCGGGCCAGGACCGCCTGCAACCGCATCGCCTGGTCGTGCGGGCGCGCCGGATAGCCGGAGACGGCCGTGCCCGCCTCGACCGACTTCGTGACGCCCGCCTTTTCGCCGACCTGGGCGCGATCGCCGATCTCGATGTGGCCGATGATGCCCGCCTGCCCGGCGATCTTGACGTTCTCGCCCACCCGCGTGCTGCCCGAGATGCCGACCTGGGCGACGACGATGCTGTTGCGGCCGATGCGCACGTTGTGCGCGATCTGCACGAGGTTGTCGATCTTGCAGCCCGCCTCGATGCGCGTGACGCCGGTGGTCGCGCGATCGATGCAGACGTTGGCGCCCAGCTCGACGTCGTCGCCGATCTCGACCCGGCCGATCTGCGGGATCTTCCGGTGCGCCGTGCCGTCCCAGGCGTAGCCGAAGCCGTCGGAGCCGACCACGGCCCCGGCGTGCACGATCACGCGACGGCCGAGCTGGCTGTCCTCGCGAACGGTGACGTTCGGGAAGATGAGACTGTCCTCGCCGATCGCCACGCGGGCGAGCACGACGGCGCCCGGCATCAGCACGACGCGCTCGCCGATCACGCAGTCCTCGCCGATGTGGACGAAGTCGCCCACGTGACAGCCCGCCCCCAGGCGTGCGCTGGCCGCCACGCGCGCCAGGTCGCTGACGCCGGGTGGGAAGGTGCCCCGCAGGGGTTGCGAGAAGAGCTGGATCGCCTTCAGGAAGCAGAGGTAGGGATCGTCCACGCGCACGGCCGGCAGGCCGTTCACCTCGGTCTGGCGCCCGACGATGAGCGCACTCGCCTGGGTGGCCTTGACGTAGCCCAGATAGCGGCCGTTGGCGAGGAAGCTGATCTGCCCCGGCTCGGCCTCGCGAATGCCCGCGATCCCGGTGATGAGCAGATCGGGATCGCCCTCGCAGTCCCCGCCGAGGGCCTCGGCGATGGCGCGCAGGCTGAGACGGCGGGCACTGTCGGCTCCCCTGGGCTCGTAGGTCAAGACCGCCCTCCTCCGGGCGTCAGCCTTTGGCATTGATGACCGCGGCGACCCGGGCGTCCAGACTGATCTCGGGGCGCCAGTACACTAGCACACCGTTGACGTCGAAGACCAGATCGTAGCCGTCCTCCTCGGCGATCTGCTTGACCGCCTGGCGGATCTTCTCGTAGATCGGCTCGCTCAGCTCCATGTTGCGCCGGGCCGCCTCGCCCTCCGGGCCGAACTTCTCCTGCTCGAACTGGTAGAGTTCGCCCTCCATCTGGGCGATCTCCGCCTGGCGCTCCTGCTGGGTCTCGGGCGTCATCATCAGACGCTGCACGGAGAAGTTCTCGCGCGCGGCGAGCAGCTCGTCGAGCATCTGCTTCTTCTGAGCCTGCCAGGCCTCGAGGTCCTTGTTGAAGATCTTCAGTGCCTCGGCGTAGCCCTCGTAGTTCTGGAACAGGCCCTGGACGTCCAGGACGCCCACCTTGAGATCGGCGCTCCGGGCGGCGCCCGGCAGGGCGGCCAGGAGGCAGGCGAGGCAGAGCGCGGACAGACGGCGCATGGCGGTTGCCCTCCCTAGAAATCGGTTCCCATCTTGAAGTGGAAGCGGCCGCGGTCCTCGCCGGCCGCCGGATCCCCCGGGTAGCCCCAGTCGAAGCCGAGCACCCCCATCAGCGGTATCTCGACGCGGGCGCCGAAGCCCAGCGAGCGCTTCAGCGTCGTGAAATCGGCCTCGGCCAGCGAATTCCAGGTGCCGCCGAAGTCGAAGAAGGGCGCCACGATCTGGACGTTGTTGCCCACGCCGAGCACCAGCTCGACGGTGCCCGTCGTCATCGCCCGGCCGCCGAGGAAGGCGCTGTTGCCGTAGGGCACCACCGAGGAGTCCTCGTATCCGCGCAGGGGATTCGTGCGGTTGCCGCCCAGGCGGAAGCGCTCCTGATCGGGCACCTGGCCCGGGTGCTCGAGGCCGTCCACGAGGCCCAGGGTCTGGTGGAAGCGCAGGACGAGGGGGCCCAGGGCGCGCTGGTACCAGGTGTAGTTCACGAGGTAGCGCTGGTAGTCGAGGTTGCCGCCCAGGACGCCCCCCGCGTACTGGGCGCTGAAGCGAGAGCGCGTGCCCAGGCGCGGCAGGAAGGGGCTGTCGGTGGAGTCCCGCCAGAAGCTGAAGGTCATGCTGCTCTCGACCTCGGGCCAGTCGCGCGCGGCCAGCGGGCCGCCGGCATCGAGGTAGGCCGGGCTGAAGTCGAAGAGGCGAATGCTCTCCAACCGGTAGGTCGCGCTCATCCGCGAATACTCCAGCCAGGGGAAGGGCCGCCCCGCGCCCAGCGAGAAACCCAGCTTCTCGTTCTTGTAGTAGTCGCGGTAGAGCTCGCTGCGGCTGCGGTAGACGTTGCCGCTCAGGGTGATCGGCCGGTCGCGGAACCAGGGCTCCGTGAAACCGACGTTGAACAGGTTCACCCGACTGCCGAACTCCCACTGGAAGCTGATCTGCTGGCCGCGGCCGCGGAAGTTGTCGGCGCCCACCTGCACGAAGCCCGTCACGCTGGTCGCCTCGCTGTAGGTGATGCCGGCGCCGAAATTGCCCGTCGAGCGCTCGACCACCTTGTAGACCAGGTCCACCTCGCCGGTCGCCGGGTCGCTGCGCGGCTCGAACTGGACGTCGTCGAAGAAGCGCAGCATGAAGATGTCCCGATGGCTGCGGATCACCTTCTCGCGGCTGAAGAGATCGCCCGGGAAGATCTTGATCTCGCGCCGGATCACCTTGTCCAGCGTGCGGTCGTTACCGGCGACGACGATCTCCCGCACGCGCGCCAGCGGCCCTTCGACGATCTCGAGGGTGAGGTCGACGCGCAGCTCCTGCAACTGCCGCTGGGGGCGCACCTGGTTGTAGAGGTAGCCCTGGTCGTAGAGGGCGGCCGAGATGCCGGCGACGGCGCGGTCGAGCGCCCAGCCGTCGAAGGGGCTGCCCGCCTGGAAGGGCAGGACGGCAGCGAGCGCCGAGTCGCCGAGGGCGCTGTTGCCGCGCCAGCGCAGGTCGCCGAAGCGGTAGCGCTCGCCTTCCTCGATGCGATAGGTGATCGTGACGTCGTCCTTCTTCGGCGTGAACTCGCGCCGCGTCTCCACCACCTTCGCATCCAGGAAGCCCGCCTGGTTGTAGGCCTCGGTCAGCCGGGCGACATCGACGGCGATGCTGTCCGGCTGGTAGGCGTTCGCGTTCCCCCAACTCCAGGGGATGAAGAGTCGCTTGGGCTTGCTGCCGACGACATCCCGCAGATCGCCGGCGGAGAAGTAGCGGTTGCCTTCGAAGCGGAGGTCGCTGAGCTTCGTCTTCTCGCCCTCGCTGAGCGTGAAGGTCACGGTGGCGGCGCCATCGCTCTCCGTCACCGCGCCGACGACTGCCGCGGCGTGGTAGCCCTTCTCCTGGCAGTGGGCGAGGATGGCGGTCTTCGCCTCCTCGAGCAGGTAGGGCCGCAGGTAGCTGCCCTGGGTGAGGCGGATCGCCCCTTCGAGGTCCTTCTGCTCGACGTGGTCCAGGCCCTCCCAGCGCAGGGCCGTGACCCGCGGGTGCTCCCGGACGCGCAACTCCAGCCACGCACCCCCGGGCCCGGCGGGCGTGGCGAGCACCTCGATCTGCGCGAAACGCCGGCTGCGCTGCAGTCGGCGGACGGCCTCGGCCAGCGCCTCCCGTTCGAGGGTGTCGCCCTTCGCCACTCCGAACTCGAGGGCGATCCGCTCGGCGGGAACGCTGCGCTCGCCGCTGACGCGCAGCGAGTCGACGGTGAACCGCTGCCCCCAGGCCGGGCTCGACCCCAGCGCGAGCGCCGCCGTGAAGAGGAGCAGGCGGAGCGCCATGACTCGTCGCAGCATCGTCACCCGTACGCGCGAGGGAGGAAACCCAAAAAAACGGCTCCCGCAGGAGCCGTAACTCGGAGAGAATCTAGAAGATGGGCAAGACCTTGTAAAGCGCTTTCGCCTCAGTCGGCGCGCGTGGGCGCCGGGTCCGCGGGCGCCGGCTGCGGCCGACCGCCTTTCGCATCCCCCTGCGAGAAACGCAGTTCCCCTTCGAGAACGCCGACGACTACCGGCCGGTTGCGGCGCAGCTTGCCGGAGAGGATCTGCTCGGCGAGCGGGTTCTCCAGATAGCGCTGCAGCGCCCGCCGCAGGGGTCGCGCGCCGAGGCTGGGGTCGAAACCGCGGTCGATCAGCAGATCCTTCGCCGCGTCGTCGAGCAGGAAGCTGAAGCCCTGCTCGGCGAGGCGTGCCTGCAGGTCCCCGACCAGGATCTCGAGGATGCGGCTCATCTCCGGCCGGCCGAGGCTGTGGAAGACGACCATGTCGTCGATGCGGTTGAGGAACTCGGGGCTGAGGACCCGCTTGACCTCCTCCATGATCTTGCGCGCCATGTCCTGGTGCTCGCCCACGTCGCTGCGCAGCGAGAGGAAGCCCATCGTCTTGCTCTCCTTGAGCTGGCGCACGCCGAGGTTGCTCGTCATCAGGACGACGGTGTTCTTGAAGTCCACCGTGCGGCCGAAGCTGTCCGTGAGCTGACCGTCCTCGAGGATCTGCAAGAGGATGTTGAAGACGTCCGGGTGCGCCTTCTCGATCTCGTCGAGCAGGATCACCGAGTAGGGCTTGCGGCGCACCTTCTCGGTGAGGTAGCCGCCCTCGTCGTAGCCGACGTAGCCGGGCGGCGCGCCGATCAGGCGACTGACCGCGAACTTCTCCATGTACTCGGACATGTCGATGCGCAGGAGCTGATCCTCCGAGTCGAAGAGGAAGCGCGCGAGCTGGCGGGCGAGATGCGTCTTGCCGACGCCCGTCGGGCCGAGGAAGAGGAAGGAGCCGATCGGCCGCCGCGGATCGCGCAGGCCGGCCCGGTTGCGGCGGATCGCCGTCGCGATCGCGGCCACCGCCTCCGCCTGGCCGACCACGCGCTCGGCGAGCACCTCCTCCATGCGCAGCAGCTTCTCGCCCTCGCGCTCCTCGACGCTGGTGACGGGAATCCCCGTCATCTCGCTGATCACCTTGCAGATGTCCTCGACATCGACGACCGCCCGCTCCTCGCTGACGTTCTCCTCGACCTCGATGCGCAGGCTCTCGAGGCGGGCGCGCAGCTCCTTCTCCTTGTCGCGCAGGCGAGCGGCGCTCTCGAACTCCTGGCTCTGGATGGCGCTCTCCTTCTCCTGCTCGAGCCGCTCGACCTGGCGCTCCATCTCCACCAACTCCTTGGGGATGGCGCTCACGGCCAGGCGCGCCCGGGCGCCGGCCTCGTCGATGACGTCGAAGGCCTTGTCCGGCAGGAAGCGGTTGTTGATGTAGCGCTGAGCGAGTCGCACGGACTGCACGATCGCCTCGTCCGTGAAGGTGGCCTTGTGGTGGGCTTCGTACTTGTCGCGCAGCCCGCGAATGATCGCGATCGTCTCGTCCTCCGAGGGCGGATTGACGAGGACCATCTGGAAGCGGCGCTCCAGCGCGCCGTCCTTCTCGATGTGCTTGCGGTACTCGTCGAGCGTCGTGGCGCCGATGCACTGCATCTCGCCCCGGGCGAGGGCCGGCTTGAGCATGTTCGAGGCGTCGATGGCGCCCTCGGCGCCGCCCGCGCCGACGATCGTGTGCAGTTCGTCGATGAAGATGATGACGTCGCTCGATTCGCGGATCTCGTTGATCACGCTCTTGAGCCGCTCCTCGAACTGGCCGCGGTACTTGGTGCCGGCGACCACGCTCGCCAGGTCGAGCGTGCAGATGCGCTTGTCCTTGAGGATCTTGGGCACCTTGTTCTCGACGATGTGCTGCGCCAGCCCTTCGGCGATGGCCGTCTTGCCGACGCCGGGCTCGCCGATGAGCACGGGGTTGTTCTTCTTGCGGCGGCAGAGCACCTGGATGACGCGCTCGATCTCCTTGTCGCGGCCGATCACCGGGTCCAGCTTGCCTTCGGCGGCGTATTGCGTCAGGTCGCGCCCGAACTGATCGAGCGCGGGCGTCTCGCTCTTCTCGCGGCGCGGGCTCTTGCGCTGGCCGCCGCTGGCGCCGAGCAGCTTGAGGATCTCCTCGCGCACCTTCTTGCGGTCGGCGCCCAGGTCCAGCAGCACGCGGGCGGCGACACCCTCGCCCTCGCGAATGAGGCCGAGCAGCAGGTGCTCGGTGCCGACGTAGTTGTGGCCGAGCAAGCGCGCCTCTTCGACGGACAGCTCCAGCACGGTCTTGGCGCGCGGGGTGAAGGGGATCTCGCCGATCGTCACCGTACCGCCGGTCGCGGCGACCAGCTTCTCCACGGCGAGGCGGATCTGCTCGAAGTCCAGGCCCATCTTCTTGAGCACCTTCGCCGCGATGCCCTCGCCCTCGCGGACGATGCCCAGCAGCAGGTGCTCCGTGCCGATGTACTCGTGCTGGAGGCGGCTGGCCTCGTCCCGGGCGAGGAAGAGCACCTTGCGGACCCGCTCGGTGAACCGGTCGTTCATTGCCACCTATCCTTTCCGCTCGGCCTGTTCGCGATCGATCAACCAGCCGCGCAGCCACGCGGCCCGGCGCTCCTCGCGCGCCTCCCGCCCCAGGCTCTCGCCGGCGCTGAGCTGCAGGACCCCGTCGCCCACCGCGGCCCAGACGCCCTGAACCGTTTGATAGTCGATGCCGGGGATGATCCCGGCCAGGCAGCCCAGGCGCAGGGCACCCAGCAGTTCCCCGGCGGATTCGGCGCTCAGGCGCCGCCCGTAGCGGAGCCGCCCATAGGCGGTCCAGACCCTGTCCTCGAGCAAGCTCCGTGCCTCGGAAATCATTCTATCACGGGCTCTTGCCTCGAATTCCCCCAGCTTCAGGACGAGCTCGCCCACCCCGTCCAGCAGCTCGCTTTCGCTCTCGCCGAGGGTCCGTCCGTTCCGCAGCTCGAGCAGGGTTCCCGGTCCTTCCCCATCGCCCCTCAAGCGGGTGTCGCAGTGCAGGGCTGCCAATCCGCGCAGGAGCCGCGGCAGCTCCCGCTGCAGCGCGAGGACCGGCAGGTGGAGCAAGGCCCGGCACTCGAGGCCGGTACCCGCGCGCTCGGGCGAAGCGGTCAGGTAGCCGAATTCCTCCGAGAAGGCCAGCTCCAGCCGCTCCTCGAGCGCCGTGTCCAGGCTGTCCAGCTCGGCCCAGAGCGCCTCGGGCTGCCAGCCTTCCCGCCGGCTCTGGAGCAACAGGTGGTCGCCATCGCCGACGCGCACGCTGAGCCGGGGATCGGCGAGCAGCACGAGTCCCCGGCGGTCGCCGTTCCCCTGCGCCCGGCGCGGCAGGAGGCGCAGCTCGGCCAGGCAGTCCGCCTCGGTGGCGCTGAGCGCCTCGGCGTCCAGGAAGCGCGCGTCGCGACAGGGCTCGAGCTCGGCCAGGGCCGCGAAGAGGCGGGCGCGCAGCAGCTCCCGCTCGCTGCGGCCGAGCTGGTCGGGGAAGCGCTCGCGCAGGTTGCGCCGGAGCACGCAGAAGCCGCCGAGCACGGCGGGATGGCGCCGGGCCGGCTCGCCGGCGACCAGCTGCTGGAGGGTGCCCTCCAGGCCGGCGCTCATTCGCCGCCCTCCGCCAGCCGGGCGAGCGCCTGCTCGAGGTCGCGCATCTCGTCGCGCAGGCGGGCCGCCTCCTCGAAGCGCTCCTCGCCGACCGCCAGCTGGATGCGCTCCTTGACACCGACGATGCGCCGTCGGAGGTCGATCCGCCGGCCGAAGTTGCGGGGCATCTTGCCCCGGTGCGAATCGCCACCGTGATACTCGCGCAGCAGGCGGGTCATGTCCCCCATGAAGGTCTGGTAGCAGCGGGGGCAGCCGAGGCGGCGGCTCGCTTCGAAGTCGGCGAAGGTGAGGCCGCAGTCGGGGCAGGCGAGCGCCTCGTCCGCCTGCCGATCGTCGGCCAAGCGCCGGACGATCTCGCTCCAGAGGGCACGCGTGTCCAGGCGCTCGCCGCGCAGCTCTGCGCTCGGGACGCCGCGCGCGATGCCGCAGTCGGCGCACAGGAGCGCCGAGCGCCGGCCGCGGCCATCGACCTCCGTGAAGCGCAGGCTCGCCTCTCGCGCGCCGCAGCCCTCGCAGATCTCGCGCATCGACACGCACCTCCGCCGGCAATATAGGCAAGGCGGCCAGCGGCGGCCAGAGCCCCTAGTCCGGGCTGAGGCGTCCGTCCGCGAGACGCAGGCGGCGCGCCGCGCGCAGCGCCAGCGCTTGGTCGTGCGTGACGAGCAGCAGGCCCGCACCCGCCTCTGCGCACAATGCGAAGAGCAGTGTGGCCACTTCCAGGCCGGTACCGGCGTCGAGATTGCCGGTCGGCTCGTCGGCGAGGACGAGTCGCGGGCGCGCGATCAGGGCGCGGGCGACGGCCACGCGCTGCTGCTCGCCGCCAGAGAGCTCGCCGGGGCGGTGCTCGCTGCGGGCGCCGAGCCCGACCTGGGCCAGCAGCTCGCTCGCTCGCGCGCTGGCCGCAGCCCGGCGCGCGCCGCCGATCAGGGCGGGCAGCGCGACGTTCTCCAGCGCCGAGAACTCGGGCAGCAGATGGTGGAACTGGAAGATGAAGCCCAGTTCGCGCCGGCGGAAGTCGCTCGCGGCCCTCGCGCTGGCGCTCAGGAGATCGCGACCGGCGAAGGAGAGGCGACCGGCATCCGGCCGGTCGAGCGTGCCCAGGATGTGCAGCAGCGTGCTCTTGCCGCTGCCGCTCGTGCCCTGGATCGCGAGGGTCTCGCCGGCCGCGAGGCTCAGGCTGCAGTCGCGCAGGACCTCCACGCGGCGGTGCGCCGTCACGAAGCTGCGGGCCAGGCCCTCGGCGCGGAGCAGTTCAGGCACGGATCCCCCCTTCCCCCTGGAGCGAGTCCAGCGGCCGGCGCCGCAGGGCCTCCAGTCCCGGCAGGACGAGCGCGAAGAAGGCCACCAGCACCGCAGCCCCCGCGATGCTCAGCACGAGCGCCGGGGTCAAACGCGCCGGCAGGTGATCGATGAAGTAGACCTCCCCCGGCAGGGGCAGGGGATGCGCCGAGAACCAGGCGATGAGGCCGGCGCCGAGCAGGCCACCCGCGAGGACCCCGACCAGCCCGAGCAACCAGCCCTCCAGCAGGTAGACGGCCAGCACGGTGGCGCGGCTCGCCCCCAGCGCCAGCAGGAGGCCGATCTCCCGGCTCCGCTCGGTGACGATGATCGTCATCGAGCCGGCGATGTTGAAGCCCGCGACGAGGATGATCAAGCTGAGCGCGAGGAAGAGCACGCTGCGCATCGTGCGGATCCAGCGGAAGATCTCCCCGTTGAGATCCTGCCAACTGGCCACCTGCCAGGCCGTCGGCGAGAGGCGGCCGCGCAGCAGAGCGACGACCGCGGGCGCTGCCTCGACGCTGGCTAGACGGAGCCCGAGGCCGTCCCCGCCCTGCCCGGCGCGAAAGGCGCGCCGGGCCGCGCCCAGCTCGATGTAGGCGAAGCGGCGGTCGAACTCGTAGAGCCCCGTGCGCACGGTGCCCAGCACGAAGAAGCGGCTGTGGCTCGCGCGCCGCTCGGTCCCCTTCGCTTCGAGCAGGGTGGTGAAGGTGACCGTCTCCCCCGGCAGCACGCCCAGCTCCTCCGCCAGCGCGGCGCCGAGCAGCACCCCGGGACCCTCGGGACCGGCGAAGCCCGCGAAGGGCGGGTCGCAGGCCGCGAGCACGCGCGTCACGGCCGGCTCCCGCACCGGATCGACGCCGCGCAGGATGATGCCGCGCAGGCGCAGCGCGCTGCCCTCGCCGCTGGTCAGCACGCCCTTTTGCTGGATGAAGGGGCTCGCGCCCGCCACCCCGGGCGCCGCCGCGATCCAGTCGAGGCCGCCCGACTCGAGGTCGAGGGCTCCCCGCTCCGTGGCCGTCACGAAGACCCCCGGATTCATGTCCGTGAGGAGCGCCAGCACCTCCGTCTGGAATCCCTGCACGAAGGCGAAGACCGTCAGCAGGGTGGCCACGCCGACGGCGACGCCGCAGGCGGCCAGGATGCTGACGCGCCCCAGGAAGCCGCTCCGGCGCGCGCGCGCGAGGTGCTGGAGCGCCAGCCAGAGGGAGAAGGACATCAATCGCCGTCTCTGGCCTCGGCTGGCGCCTCGGCCCGGGCCTCTGGCCGCATCATGGGAAAGAGCAGCACTTCGCGGATGTGGTGCGCGTCCGTGAGCAGCATCACCAGGCGGTCGATGCCGATGCCCAGGCCCGCCGTCGGCGGCATGCCGACCGCCAGGGCGCGCAGGAAGTCCTCGTCCAGCACCTGCGCCTCCTCGTCGCCCTTCGCGCGCAGGCCCATCTGCGCCTCGAAACGCCGCCGCTGCTCGGCCGGGTCGTTGAGCTCGCTGAAGGCGTTGCCCACCTCGAAACCGGCGATGAAGGGCTCGAAGCGCTCGACCTGACCGGGCTTCTCGCGGTGGGCCTTGGCCAGCGGGCTGATCTCCTGGGGATGGTCGACGAGGAAGGTGGGCTGGATCAGCGCCGGCTCGACCAGACGGGCGGCGATGGCGTCGAGCAGCTTGCCGCGGCTCCAGCGCGGGTCCACCGCCGCGCCCTTCGCCTCGGCGAGCGCGGCCAGCTCGGCGGCCGGCAGCTCGCGCAGGTCGCGTCCGGCAGCGTCGGCGAGGGCGGCGTAGTAGTCCAGGCGCGGCCAGGGCGGCGTCAGGTCGATCGCGTGTTCGCCGTAGCGGATCAGCGGGCCCCCGCCGACCGCCAGGGCGAGCTCGTGGTAGAGCGTCTCCACGAGCGGCAGCAGGTCGCGGTAGTCCCAGTAGGCCGCGTAGGCCTCGAGCATCGTGAACTCGGGGTTGTGCGTGCGGTCCATCCCCTCGTTGCGGAAGATCTTGCCGATCTCGAACACGCGCTCCATGCCACCCACGATGAGGCGCTTCAGGTAGAGCTCGTCGGCGATGCGCAGGTAGAGCTGCGTGTCGAGCGCATTGTGCAGGGTCGTGAATGGACGCGCGGTGGCGCCGCCATAGAGCGGCTGCAGCACGGGTGTCTCCACTTCCAGGAAGCCGCGCGCCTCGAAGAAGCGCCGGATCAGACTCAGGATCCGGGAGCGCTTCTCGAAGTGCCGCCGCACCTGGGTGTTCGCGGCCAGGTCGAGATAGCGCTGGCGCGCGCGCAGCTCGGGGTCCGTCAGGCCGTGGTACTTCTCGGGCAGGGGCAACATCGCCTTCGCGAGCAGGGTCCACTCCGAGACGCGCAGGCTCAGCTCGCCCGTGCGCGTGACGAAGAGCTTGCCCCGCGCGCCCAGGTGGTCGCCCGGCTCGATCAACTTGACGAAGTGCTGGTAGCTCTCGCCCAGCTCGTCCTGGCGCAGGAAGAGCTGCAGGCTGCCGCTCCTGTCCTCCAGGTGGCCGAAGCTCGTCTTGCCCATCACGCGCTGGCTCATCAGGCGGCCGGCGAGCGCGAGTTCGGTCTCCGCGGCGACCCAGGCCTCGGCATTGGCGATGCAGTCGGCCGCGCTCGCGCTGCGCGCGAAGCCGTGGGGATAGGGCTCGCGGCCCAGCTCGCGCAGGCGAACCAGCTTCTCTTCCTTCTCGCGGCGCATGCGCTCGGCCGTGCCGCTCGCCTGCTCCTCCATGCGCGCCTCCTCGGGCAGGCCGCGCTCCCG
>VGXI01000067.1 GCA_016873475.1 bacterium
GGGCCGGCCGCCTCGGCCTCCGCGCGCGAATCGAGGAGCAGCACGCCCTTGCCTGCCGCCAGACCGTCCGCCTTGAGGACGACCCGCTCGCCGGCCTCCGCCAGCGCCGCGCTCAGCTCGGCGGGCGTGGCGACGGCCCAGGCCCGCGCGGTCGGCAGGCCGTGGCGTTCGCAGAAGGCCTTCGCGAAGAGCTTGGAGCCCTCGAGCCGGGCGCCGTCGGCCCCCGGGCCGAAGACGGCCAGGCCGCGGGCGCGGAGGGCGTCGGCCAGGCCGGCGACCAGGGGGGCCTCGGGCCCGATGACGACGAGATCGGGCGCGATGGCGGCGAGCGCCGCGGCCTGGGCGGCGACGTCCGCCGCGCCGGCCAGGGCCGGGCTCTCCAGCGTCCAGCCGGCCAACGCGGTGCCGCCGTTGCCCGGCCAGACCGACAGTGTCTCGACGGCGGGCGAGCTCGCCAGCCGCCAGGCCAGCGCGTGCTCCCTGCCGCCGGCGCCGATGACGACGACGCGCATGGGCGGTCCTTTCTCTGCTGAATTCCGACTCTAGCCGGAACCGGGCGCCACGACAACCAGAATTCCCGTCAGTCGCGCCGGAAGGGCCGGCCGAGGGCGGCCGGCGGCCGGCTGCGCCCGATCGCCCCGGCGAGGGCGACCATCGTCAGCAGGTAGGGCAGCATCTGCACGAAGCGCAGCGGCAGCCAGGGCAGCTGGAGCTGACCCTGCAGGGACTCGGCGAAGCCGAACAGCAGGCAGGCTGCCAAGAGGCCGCCCGGCCGCCAGCGCCCGAAGATGAGAGCGGCGAGGGCGATGTAGCCCCGGCCCGCGCTCATGTTCTTGACGAAGTAGCCGGCGCCGAGGCTGAGGAAGGCGCCGCCGAGGCCGGGCAGCGCGCCGCTGAGCAGCACCGCGGCCAGGCGCAGGCGCAGGACCGAGAGCCCCAGCGAGGCCACCGCTTCCGGGTGCTCCCCCGCCGCCCGCAGGCGCAGGCCGAAGCGCGTGGCGAAGAGCAGCCAGCCGCAGGCCGGCACGGCGGCCAGCGCCAGCCAGGTCAGGGGCGGCAGCTCGACGAGGAGCTGTCCCAGCCCGCGCTCGCCGCCCGGAGCCGCGAGCGCGATGCGCGGGGAGTTGGCGCCGCTGCCGTAGAGCAGCCACATGAGGAACTCGGTGGCGCCCATCGCGAGCATGTTGAGCGCGACACCGCTGACGATCTGGTCGACACCGAAGCGCAGAGTGACGAGCGCGTGCAGCGCGGCGAGCAGGAGGCCACCGAGCATCGCCGCGAGCAGGGCCGCCGCCAGCGAGCCGGTGGCGATGGCCGCGGCCGCCGCGCTGAAGGCGCCGACGAGCAGGATGCCCTCGAGGGCGATGTTCACGACGCCCGCGCGCTCGGAGAACATCCCGCCCAGGCCGGCGAAGAGGAGCGGCGTCGCCGTGCGCAGCGTGCCGAGCAGGAGGCCGAGGAGGATGCTCATGACGCCCTCCGCCGTCGCCGCCGCGCCCGCGCCGCCAGCTCGCCGATGCTCACCACGGCGAGGATGATCAGGGCCTGCAGGACCACCACCAGCTCGCGCGGCACCTCCGTGAAGATGTCGATCTCCAGGGCGCCCGTGCTGAAGAAGCCGAAGAGCAGCGCGGCGAGCAGGATGCCCAGCGGGTGATTGCGGCCCATCAGCGCGACGGCGATGCCCAGGAAGCCCAGGCCCGAGGAGAAGTTGTCCAGGAAGCGATGCCGGTAGAGCAGAACGTCGTGCACGCCGACGAGGCCGGCGAGGGCGCCGCTCATCGCCATCGCCTGCCAGGTGACGCGCCCGACCGGAATGCCGGCCTGCCGCGCCGCCTCCGGCCCCTGGCCCACGGCGCGCAGCCGGTAGCCCGCCACGCTCCAGCGCAGGAGTGCCCAGACGGCGAGCGCCGCGGCCAGCGCGATGAGCAGCGAGGGGCCGAGCGGGTTGGCGGGCGAGAGACCGAGCGCCCGCCCCGCCGCGCTCTCGGCGAAGGGGTGCAGGTGATAGCTGGCCGCGATGCGCGGCGTGTGCGGGATCATCTGGCCGGGCTCCTTCAGGTACCGCTGGACGAGGTAGCCCGTCAGCCCGACGGCGATGAAGTTGAGCATGATCGTGTTGATCACCTCGTGGACGCCGAAGCGGGCGCGCAGCCAGCCGGGAATGGCGCCCCAGAGCGCGCCGCCGAGGGCCGCGGCGAGGACGGCCGCCGGCAGCGCCAGCCAGCGCGGCAGGCCGGGCAGGGCGAGGGCGAGGCCGGCGGCGCAGAAGGCGCCGACGTAGAGCTGGCCCTCGGCGCCGATGTTGAAGAGCCCGCCGCGGAAGGCCCAGGCCACGCTGAGCCCGGTGAGGACGAGCGGCGTGGCGTCGAAGAGGACGCGGGCGAAGCCGTCGAGGGAACCCAGGCCCTGCCGGAAGAGCAGGGGCAGCACGGCCGCCGGCGACTCGCCGATGGCGGCGACGATGCCGGCGCTCACGGCGAGGGCGAACGCGAGGGCGGCCAGCGGCGGCCACAGCGAGCCGCCGAGCGCCGCGAGGGCGCGCGCGAGGGCGACCCTAGTCACCGTCCGCTCCCTTCGCACCGGTCATCCAGAGGCCGAGTTCGGCGGCGTCCACGGCCGCCGCCGGGAAGACGGCCCGCAGGCGGCCCTTGTAGAGCACGCCGATGCGGTCGCTGAGCGAGAGCAGCTCGGGCAACTCGGACGAGATCAACAGGATGGCCAGCCCCTGCTCGCGCAGGGCGAGGAGCTGGCGGTGGATGGCCTCGATCGCCCCGACGTCGACGCCGCGCGTCGGCTGCGAGGCGACGAGGACCCGCGGCGCGGCATCCAGCTCGCGGGCGAGCACGAGCTTCTGCTGGTTGCCGCCCGACAGCTCGCGCGCGGGCTGGGCGAGGCTCTCCACGCGCAGGTCGTAGGCCGCCGCCCGCCGGCGCGCGAGGGCGTCCACGCGCGCCGGGCGCAGCCAGCCGGCACGGCTGAGCGCGGGCGCGTCCTCCTGACCCAGGATGAGGTTCTCTCGCAGGCTCATCGGCAGGACGAGGCCGCTTCTCTGGCGGTCCTCCGGGATCTGGCGGATGCCGGCCGCGCGCGCGCGCCGCGGGTCGAGGGGCGGCAGCGGCTCCCCGTCGAGGGCGATCGTCCCCGCGTCGGGCAGGCGCAGGCCGGCGAGGATCTCGGCCAGCTCGCGCTGGCCGTTGCCCTGCACGCCGGCGATGCCGAGGATCTCGCCGCCGTGGAGGTCCAGGCTGATGTCCGCGAGCGGGGCGACGCCGGGCCGGCGCGCGAGGCCGAGGCCGCGCAGCGCCAGGCGCAGCGGGCCCGGCGCCTGCGGGCGCTTCTCGACGCGCAGCACCTCGCGGCCGACCATCAGGCGGGCGAGGCTCGCGGCGTCGGTCTCGCCGCGCGCGAGGCGGCCGACGTGCCGGCCGCGGCGCATGACGTCGACCGTGTCGGCGAGCGCGAGCACCTCGTCCAGCTTGTGCGTGATGAGCACGATCGTCCTGCCCTCCCCTTGCAGGCGGCGCAGGAGATCGAAGAGGAACGCCGCCTCCTGGGGGCTGAGCACGCCGGTCGGCTCGTCGAGGATGAGCAGCTCGGCGCCGCGGTAGAGCACCTTGAGGATCTCGAGCATCTGCGCCTGGCCGACGCTGAGCGCCTCCGCCGGCTGATCGGGATCGAAGCTGAGGGCGAGGCGGCCGGCGCTCTCCCGCAGCGCGGCGCGGGCGGCCTGCCGATCCAGACGCGGGCCGCGGCAGGGCTCGCTGCCGAGCACGAGGTTCTCGGCGGCGCTGAGCGTGTCCACCAGCATGAAGTGCTGGTGCACCATGCCGAGGCCGCGGCGGATCGCGTCCTCGCTGCTGCGCATGCGCACGGGCGCGCCGTCCACGAGGATGCGGCCGGCGTCGGGGCGCAGCAACCCGAAGAGCAGGCGCATGAGGGTGGTCTTGCCGGCGCCGTTCTCGCCGACCAGGGCGTAGAGCCGGCCGGGTTCGAAGTCGAGCGAGACGTCCTGGACCGCGGCCACCCCGCCGAAGGAGCGGCTGATGCGCTCGAGGGCGACGCGGGGGGCCAAGCTACTCCCGCGGCACGCGCAGGCGGCCGGCGATGATCTCCGCGGCCAGCGAGTCGGCCGTCGCGCGCAGGGCGGGGGTCAACAGCGCCGCGTTGTGCTCGTCCAGGCTGTAGCCGACGCCGCCCGTGTCGAGGCCGAACTCCTGGACGCCGCCCGCGAAGCGGCCCTCCTTGAGGGCGCGGATCGTCGCGAAGACGGCGCGGTCGACGCGCTTCTCCATGCTCGTCAGCACGGTGCCCGGCGCCATGTGGTTCTGATTCGAGTCGACGCCGATGGCGAAGACACCCTTCTCGCGCGCCGCCTCGATGACGCCGTTGCCCGTGGTGCCGGCGGCGTGGAAGACGACGTCCGCGCCGCGGCCGATCTGCGAGAGCGCCAGCTCCTTGCCCTTGACCGGGTCGGCGAAGGCGCTGGGCGTCACGCCGGCGTAGCCGACGAGCAGCTTCGTTGCCGGGCGCAGCGCGAGGGCGCCCGCGCGGTAGCCGGCCTCGAAGCGCTTGATCAGCGCCACTTCCATGCCGCCGACGAAGCCGATCGTGCCCGTCTGCGACGTGAGGGCGGCCAGGGCGCCGACCAGGAAGGAACCCTCCTCCTCGCGGAACAGCAGGGAGGCCACGTTGGGCCGGCCCTCGACGCGGCCGTCGACGATCGCGAAGTGGGTCTGCGGGAAGTCGGCGGCGACCTTGTCGATGCTGTCGGCGAAGAGGAAGCCGACGCCGATGATGAGGTCGAAGCCCCGCTCGGCCAGGCGGCGCAGGCCCTGCTCGCGGTCCGAGTCCTGCCCGGGCTCGAACTCCACCGCGGTGACGCCGAGCTCCGCCTCCGCCTGCTGGAGGCCGCGGAACGCGGAGTCGTTGAAAGAGCGGTCGCCCTTGCCGCCGATGTCGAAGACCATCCCCACGCGCAGGGCGCCCGCCGGCTTCTCGGCCGGGGCGTCCTTCTTGCCGCAGGCGAGGGGCAGGCTGAGCAGGAGCGCCGCCAGGCCGACGCGGGCGAGGGCGGGAATCGGGGGTCTGGCCACGGCGCCTCCCGGCGGGTCAGGTGACGATGCGCGTGCCGTCCTCGCCGGCCAGGGCTTCGCCCAGGTTCTCCGGCGCGCAGACCAGCACTTCCTTGCCGCCCCGCGCGAGGAAGCGCGCCGCGGCCTCCATCTTCGGGCCCATGCTGCCGGCCGGGAACTCGCCGGCGGCCTGGTGACGCAGCAGCTCGGCGAGGTCCAGCTCGCGCAGCTCGCGCTGGGCGGTCGTTCGGTAGCCGACGCAGACCCGCGGTACGCCGGTCACGAAGACGAGCACGTTGGCGCCCAGCTCGCGGGCCAGCTCGGCGGCGGCGAAGTCCTTGTCGATGACGGCGTCGATGCCCTTGAGCAGCCCCTCGCGGTTGCGGCGCACGGGGATGCCGCCACCGCCGGCGGCGATGACGACGACCCCGCTCTCCACCAGCCGGCGTATCGAATCGATCTCGACGATGTGCTTGGGCTCCGGGCTGGCGACGACGCGGCGGATGCCGCGGCCGGCGTCCTCCTTCATCGTCCAGCCCTTCTCGGCGGCCAGCGCGGCCGCCTCGGCCGGCGTGTAGAAGGGGCCGATCGGCTTCGTCGGCTCGGCGAAGGCGGGGTCGGCCGGGTCCACCTCGACCTGCGTCACCACCGTCGCCACCGGGTGGCGCGCGCCGACGAGGTGCAGCTCGTTGCGCAGGGCGTTCTGGATCATGAAGCCGATGCCGCCCTGGCTGTCCGCGCCGCAGATGAAGAGCGGCATCGGCGGGATCTGGGCCTTCGCCGCCTCGTTGCGCAGCACGATGTTCCCCACCACCGGCCCGTTGCCGTGGCTGAGCACGACGCGCAGGCCGGCCCGGATGAGGCCGGCCACGGGGGCCATTGTGCGGCGGGTGGTCGCGAACTGCTCGTCGATCGTGCCGGAGCTGCCCACCGGCAGGACGGCGTTGCCGCCCAGGGTGATCACCAGCAGATCTGCCTGGCTGTAGCGGCCCATGCCTCCCGACCTAGAGAATCCGCTCGAGGGTGGCCCGCATGCGCTCCAGGGCCAGGCGGATGTTCTCCACCGAGTTCGCGTAGGACAGGCGCAGGTAGCCCTCGCCGTAGGCGCCGAAGGCCGTGCCCGAGAGCGCGGCGACGCCGGCCTCCTCGAGCAGCGCGTCGGCGAGCGGCTTGGACTTCCAGCCCGTCTCCTTGATGCTCGGGAACACGTAGAAGGCGCCCTTCGGGCTGAGGCAGCTCATGCCCGGCAGCTTGTTCAGGCCCTCGACGATGACGTCGCGCCGCGCCTTGAAGGCGGCGACCATCTGCCCCACCTCGTCCTGCGGGCCGGTGAGGGCGGCGGCGCCGGCCCTCTGCGTGAAGGCCGCCGTGCAGCTCGCGCTGTTCGTCATCAGCTTGGCGACGCGCTCGGCCATGTGGGCCGGGAAAGCGCCGTAGCCCAGGCGCCAGCCTGTCATCGCGTAGGTCTTCGAGTGGCCCTCGAGCAGCACCGTGCGCTCGGCCATGCCGGGCAGATGGTAGAGGCTCCGGTGCTCGCCCTCGTAGATGATGCGGCTGTAGACCTCGTCGCTGAGGACGAGCAGGTCGTTGTCGCGGGCGATCTTCGCGATCGCCGCCAGCTCGTCGGCGGTCAGCACGCCGCCCGTGGGGTTCTGGGGCGAGTTGATGATGAGCAGGCGCGTGCGCGGCGTGATCGCGTCCTGGATGCGCTGGATGTCCATGCCGAAGCCGGTGGACTCGAGCAGCGGGATCGGCACCGCCTTGCCGCCGACGAAGTTGATCATCGACTCGTAGATGGGAAAGCCCGGGTTCGGGTAGAGCACCTCGTCGCCCGGCTCCACGCAGGCGAGGATCGTGTAGAACATGATCGGCTTCGCGCCCGGCGTGATGACGATCTGCGCCGGCTCGACCTTGACGCCGCGCGTGCGCGTCAGGGAATCGGCGAAGACCTCCCGCACGGCGGGGATGCCGGCCGAGGGCACGTAGTGCGTGTCGCCGCCGCGCAGGGCGGCCACCGCGGCGTCGATGATGTAGCTCGGCGTCGCGAAGTCCGGCTCGCCGATCTCCAGGTGCACGATCTGCCGGCCCTGGGCTTCCAGGGCCTTGGCCTTGGCCAGGACCTCGAAGGCGGTCTCGGTGCCCAGGCGGGACATGCTGCTAGCGTAGAAGCGGCCGGGGCGGCCGCTGCCGGGAAGGGCCTTCTCGATGGACTGCATGGCGAACCTCGATCGGCTGGATGTGGGCCGCGTCCACAGCGGCTGCCTGCCCTCCGCCGCCGGCCGCAAGCGGGGCAAGGAGCTTCAAGGTAACTGGGCCCGCGGAGGCTGTCAATCCGGAGCGGCAGGTCAGGATCCCGGCGGTGGTGCCACGGCGAGCGCGCGGCGCAGCTGGCCGCCGGCCGCGGCCAGGCGCGCCTGGGCCTGGGCCCGCGAGCAGCCGCCGAGCTGCATGCAGAGGGCGGTCTTCACGCTGCCGCCGGCGGCCTCGAGCAGCGCGCTCGCCGCCGCATAGTCGAGGCCGGCGAGCTCCACGAGCAGGCCGCGCGCCCGCTCGCGCAGCTTCTCGCTCGCAGCCTGCAGATCCACCATCCGGTTGCCGTAGACCTTGCCCGCGAGCACCCAGGCCGCCGTGCTGATCAGGTTGAGGGCGAGCTTCTGGGCCGTGCCGGCCTTCAAGCGCGTGGAGCCGGCGAGGGCCTCCGGCCCCACGAGCAGGCGGATCACCCGCTCGCCCGGCACGGCGACCTCGGGATTGGCGGTGATGAAGGCCGTGCGGCAGCCACTGCGGACGGCCGCTTCGACGGCCGCCACGGTGTAGGGCGTGCGATGGCTGGCGCTGATCCCGACCACGGTGTCGGCGGGGCCGGGGGCGAGGGCGGCGAGGTCGGCGGCGCCGGCGGCGGCATCGTCCTCGACGCCCTCCGCACTCGCGACGAGACTCGCCGCCCCGCCCGCGATGAGGCCGACGACCTGCTCCGGATCGCTGCCGAAAGTGGGCGGACACTCGGCGGCATCCAGCACGCCGAGGCGGCCACTGGTGCCGGCGCCGACGTAGATCAGGCGGCCGCCCGCGGCGAAGCTGGCGGCGGCGCACTCGGCCACCCAGGCGATCGCCGGCAGCTCGGCCGCGACGGCGGCGGCGACCCCCGCGTCCTGGGCGTTCAGGCGGGTGACGATGCCCAGCGCGTCGAGGCCGTCGAGATCCTCGGTGGCCGGATTCGCCTGCTCCGTCGTCAGCTCCCGGAGCTGACGCATCAGCTCCTCGCCCATCAGCGCATCCTCACGACCTTGTCCTCCCAGACCAGTTCCTCCCCGGCGAGATCGGTGAAGACCAGGCGCAGCAGGTAGACCCCGTTGGCGATGGGATCGCCGCGATCGTCGCGGCCGTCCCAGCTGAGCCAGCGCGTCTCGCCCTCGGCGGGCTCCTCGAGCCGCCGGTGGTAGATCCGCCGCCCGCTCAGCGTGTAGATCGACAGCGTGCCCTCGCGCACGGCCCCCGTCAGCGCGTAGCGGAAAGTGGTGGCGACGCGGAAGGGATTGGGAAAGACGAGCCCCTCGAGCAGACGCGCGCGGCTGTCCACGACGAGCCGGATGCCGTCGTACTGCTCCCCGTCGTGGCGCACCTCGAGCGTGTGCTCGCCCGGCGACCAGGCGTAGTCGCACTCCATGAGGTAGACCGTGGTGTCCGGGTTGCCGCCGGCGAAGACGGCGCTGATCTCGGGGCGCAGCGCCCCGTCCTCGAAGAGGCTGAAGGACTCCGGCTGGAAAGTGGTCGAGGGCACGCGGATGCGGATCGCGAGGCGCCCGGCGCCGCGCACCCACTGGCCGCTGCGCAGGCTGTCGCCGCTCGCACTGAAGAAGTCGACGACCTTCGCCGCCCAGAGCGTCAGGCGGCCCTCGCGGTCGGCCTGGTCGCGGGTGCGCAGCGCGAGGTAGTCCCGCTCCGGCGCGTAGGGCACGGCCGCCTCGAGCAGCCAGCCGCGGGCGCCCCCGCCGGCGGCGGCGAGCGCGCTGTCCACCGGAACGGCGAGCTCGACCAGCGTGGTGTCCGTGGTCGCGATCAGGCTGTCGAGCAGGGCCGTGTCGGCGTGGAAAGGCACCCAGGCCGCGGCCAGCTCGGACTCGAGCGGGCCGAGCTGGTCGGCAAGCACCGGCGCCGTCTGCCGCGTTTCGTCCAGGAGCATGGCCTGCAGGACCAGCGTGTCGCCGGGAGACTGGGTGGGGATGAAATCGCCGTCCTTCAGCTCCTGTCGATCGGCGAAGAGGCGCAGGCGCGGCGGCGAGCGATCGATGCGGGTCAGCGGATCGCCGAGCAGGTTGTAGCGGTAGCTCGAGACGTACTGGCCGTAGCGCAACTCGCTCGCGAGCTGCAGGGTGCCCAGCCGCCAGTCGGCCGCCGCCCCGCTGGCGGCGTCGGTGGCGAAGAGCAGATGGATGAGCTGCCGCTCGAGGTCGATGTTCGGGAAGAGGTACTCGTAGCCCTCGCTCGCGTAGCTGGCCACCGCCCCGCGGCCGCCGCCGAGGAAGAGCAGCTTCTCGCCCATGCAGTCGCCGGCGTTGAGGCTGCCCTCGTTGGCGAGGGAGAAGGTGTTGCCGTGACAGCCGTAGAGCGCCCAGACGAAGGGGCGACCGGCGTTGGCGAGGAGCAGCTGGTCGTCGGCGCCGTAGTTGGTTTTGAAGTACTCCTCGTGGCCGAGCTGGTTGCGGTTGGCGTGGCTCTGCACGCTGACGAAGCCCCAGCCCTGGCTGAGCGAGTCCGTGAAGGCGGCGGCGAGGATCGGCCGCAGGCTCGTCTGCACTTCCGACAGGATGGCCGTCGGGTGCGCGGCGAACCAGGGATCGGTCAAGGCCGACAGGTAGAAGGGGCGGGGCCGGAAGTCGCGGGTGAGGTTCTCGGCCGCCACGAAAGCGAGCAGCTCCGCCTGGCCGACCTCGAACTGCCCCTCGTTGACCTTGCAGACGAAGGGCTCGTAGTAGTCCTCCCAGATCCAGCAGTCGTCGGCGACGTGGAGGAAGTCGCCGCGCCACTCGCCGCCGCCGGCGCAGGCGCCCGCCGTGGTGTAGGCTTCGTAGCACTCGAGCTTGTCGAGCAGGGCCGCCAGCTGGCTCGCGTCGCCCACGGGCAGGCGGCCGACCAGCAGGGACGGCCAGGCGTTGGGACTGAACTTGGCCACCGCCTCCTCGAGGGCGACCATCTCGTAGGCGCCGAGCACGTCCTCCTGGCGCGAGAAGACCGGAATGAAGTCCGGCATCGCGTTCGCGCCCAGTCCGCGGGCGTCCTTGCTGCCGTCGCCGACGAGGAGCAGGGCGGCCGTCCCCCACTGCTGGTAGGCGAAACGGGCCGCGTTGCGCAGCGGCACGATGCCGCGCGCGCCGCCGCCGAAAGCGTCCCAGACCGCTTCGCTGCCGATGAGCTCGACGCGATAGCCCTGCCCCTCCCGCCAGTCGGCCCAGCGCTGCATGTCGGCGAGGAACTCCTCGTGGCAGATCGCGAGCGCGTCGACGGGCGCCGCCTCGTCGAGAAAGGCCAGGTCGGCGGGCGCCAGCAGGCTCGGCGCCCGCAGGCGCCCCGCGTCGGCCAGCAGCCAGCGCTCGCCGCCCGCGAGCTGATCGCGGAAACTCAGCCGGTAGTCCCCCGGCACACCGCTCGCATTCGCCGCGCCGAGGGCGATGCGCACCGGGGCGCCGCCCGCCGGGTCCAGGCGCAGGAGCTGCCAGCCGCTCCAGGCGCCGCTCAAGCCCTCGACGCGCAGTTCGACCGCGCCGCTCAGCTCGCCGGCGTCGAAGGCCAACGAGTCGTCCTGCGCGACGTAGCGCGAATCGTACAGCAGCTCCCAGTCCTGGAGCACGGCGAGCCAGACGAAGGGTGAGTTGATCCGCTGCACGCGCAGCGTGTTGTCGCCATCGGCGAGGGCGCCGGCGGGCACCGTCGCGCTGTAGTGGATCGCCTGCGCGAGGCTGAAGTTGCAGATCGGCAGCGCCGTCGTGCCCCCGTCGTTGATGACGCTGATCGCGAACTCGCGCGCCGTCGTCGTGTTGTGCGTGCCCTGGAAGTGCAGCCGGAGCGTGGCGCTGCTGTCGACCAGCGCGCCGGGACTCGCCATGGCCAGGTCGAGCGTGAAGTTCTGCCCGTGCACCGGCAGCGGGAAGTAGTAGAGGTTGTTCGCCCAGGTCTCGGTCGCGGCGTTGTAGAGCACCGAGGGCGGGTTGGCGAGGAAGTAGCTCTCGCCGTGCTCGGCGCGCCGGCGCTCGAAGTGCGCGGGGACGCTCCAGCTCTCGCCCTCGCTCCAGCCGCTGGCGCTGGGCATCTCGCTCGCGAGGGAGGGAGCGCGCCCCACGTAGAAGGAGGCCGCCCGCCCGTACCACTCCAGGGCGTCGGGGCTCGCCGGCGCGGTGGCCAGACGATCGCCGATGAAGACGAGGGTGTCGTCGGCGTCGAGCAGGCCGTCGCTGTCGCGATCGAGGAAGTAGCGGGGCACGGGCAGCTGCTGGAAGTCCGGCTGCCCGCTGCCGTCCCAGGCGAAGCGCTGCCGCCAGAGGGCGATCTCGGCCAGCGGCGTGCCGAGCGGGATGTCCCAGGCCGCGAGGGCGGCGCCATCGAGGCCGTAGAGCCCGGGCGTCGCGGTCTGCAGCTCCAGGGCCGGCTGGGCCCGGCCGGCGCGGAGCCCCGGTCCCGCGGCGGCCGGCCGGCGCTCGGCCCAGCGGGCCGCCGCCGCGCCGTTGAGCAGGGCGCCGGCGTAGACCGGCGTGAAGAGCGGATCGGGCCGCCTGAGCGGCTCGCGGCCCAGCTCGCCGTCGGGCGCCGAGCGGCGCGGCTGGAAGCGGATCGTCAGGAGCAGCTCGCTCGCAAGGCGCAGCCCCCGCTCGGGATCCCAGGCGACCGGGTCGACGATCAGCTCCTGCACGCGCAGATCGCGCAGCTGGCGCAGGGCGCCGAGGCGCAGGGCCAGCGGCCGGCTGCGCGCGAAGGCGGCCGCGTCGCGCTGGAAGTCCTCGCTGGGCGGCGCCTGCGGGTCGGACGCCGGCCGCAGCGTGGGGAAGGGCAGCGGCTCGCCCGCCAGCGGCTCGCTCGCGAGGAGCTGCCAGGTCAGCTGCGCCTCGCTCTCCGGCGGCAGGGCGAACTGGGCCCGCCAGCGGGGCAGGAGCGGCGCCCCGGGCGCCGTGGGCGCCTCCGGATCGGCGCTCTCGAGGTTGCAGCCCGCCAGGCGCAGCAGGCTACCCAGGTCGGATTCCTCGACGGCGGCGGGCGAGAAGCGCAGGCGCAAACTGAGTCCGGCCGCGTCGTCGCGCAGGACAGCCGCGACGGGTGGAGCGGGCGCGGCGGCAGCCGAGCCGGAGCGCGGCACGGCCTGGGCGAGGCCAAGGAAGGCCAGGGCGAAGGCGAGACGGCGACGCAGCACGCAACCCTCCGGTCGGAGTGGGGCTGAAGAAAAGCAGGGACCAGGGATTCGGGCGCCGGCGGCCCGCGAGGCGGAAAGCTAACACCCGCCTGCCGGGCCTGTCCAGCCGCGGCCACGCCGGAAAACGAACGACCCCTCTCCCCGCGCGGGGGCGGAGAGAGAGGTCGCGAGGTCTTGCCGCAGGCGGCGAAAGCGAACGAACTAGTACAGGGCCTTGATCGCGCCCCAGGTGGCGTCCTCGACGGCGGTCTCCGGGCAGTCGCAGTCCTGGGCGCCGTTGAACATGAAGTGGCCGCCCGGGACGCCGATCTCGACGGCATCCGAGCCGCGCACGATGATCACCTGCGTCTGGCTGTTGGCCGGCACGACCTGCATCAGGTAGTTGCTGCCGATCCAGGCGGGGTTCAGGGGGAAGAAGTCCACCTTGCCCAGATAGGCGGCCGGCGCGGCCAGGGGCGGGTTGAAGGCCAGGGCGATGTCGGTGCTGGGCTCGCCGATGACGAGCGGCGTGTTCCAGGTCGCGGTGATGAGGCCCAGTCCCGCGGCCGGCCAGTTGCTGACCTTGAACTGCACGGCGGTGGTCGTGGGAATCGCGGTGTCGAGGATGGCGTAGAAGAACACCGACGTCGTCACGTACACAGTTGTATTCGCGTTGCAGACGTTGGCGGAGGCATCGGTGAACATGCCGATGCAACTATCGTCCTGGGCGAGGGCGCCCGTGGCCCAGAGCGCGAGCAGCGCGAGCACCGTGAGCATTCTCTTCATCATGACCCTCCTGCGGGTACCTCGGAATAGGGACAAACGCCACCGCAGTGCGGCGATAGCGGCGGAAAACTAACACCGGGATTTTCAGGGTGTCAACAGAAACGGCAGCGATTCCGACCGGCGCCGAAGCCGCCCCGTGGCCCGAGCGCAAAAAGGCAACCGCCGGCCCAGGCCGGCGGTCGCCCAATCGATCCCTTGCAGATGAGGAAGGACTAGTACAGAGCCTTGATCTGGCCCCAGGTCGCATCCTCGATGGCAATGCCCTCGGTGCAGTCGCAGCCGCCGGGCAGGCTACCGGTGCAGTTGAAGGTGAAGAAGTGACCTTCCTCGGCCGGAATCTCGTTGTAGCCGAGGTCGACGACGACCAGGTTGCCGCTATCCAGGCTGGCCATGATCGTCATGCGGAAGTCCGCGGGCCAGGCCGCCAGGGGGAAGAAGCTGATCGAGCCCAGGAAAGCCGTCGGGCCGGGCAGCGCGGGGGCGAAGGCCAGCGCGATGCCGTAGTCGGCCGTGCCGATGACCAGCGGGGTGTTCCAGTTATAGGTCGTCAGGCCCATGCCCGCGGTGGGCAGGTTGTCGATACGGAACTCGGCCGCCGTGATCCCGGGGATCGACGGAGGCAGGATCGCGAAGACGTACACCGGAACGGAGACGTACTGCGTCACGTTGGCCTGGCAGAGCACGGCCGCATCATCGGCGTAGATGCCGATGAAGGGATCCTGCGCGGCGGCAACGCTGCTCATCGCGACCAGGAGCAGAAGAGCGACCATCAATTTCTTCATGTTGCAACTCCTTGAGATGTTTACAGAGTGGTGCCTAGCCGAAGCTATGACCTTGCCCAGTCTAGAGCCTGAGCCGCGCTCTCCGAACCCTGCTTGCCAGCCGGAGACGTCTCAGGGTACTCGGCCGGCAATCTGGGAGGGGTCGCCGGTCGCCCGGCGACCCCGCTCAACCGCAATTCGAAACTAGTACAGAGCCTTGATCTGGCCCCAAGCCGCATCCTCGGTCGCGATGGTGTTCTCGCACAGGCAGTTGCCATAATCGCCGCCGGGAACGCAGTTGACGATCAGACGCCAGCCCTCGGCCGGGAGCTCCGAAGCGGTGCCCGCATCCACGATGACCAGGTTGCCGGCGCCCGAGGGGACGACCGACAGCACCGTGTTGGGCATCTGCGGGGCAAGAATGAAGTACTGGATCTTGCCCAGGTAGGCCAACGGGGCCGCCTTGGGGACGGGGAAGGCCAGCGCCACGCCGTCAGCGGTCTGGATGTTGCCGATGACCAGCGTGGTATCCCAGGTCACCGTGATGATGGTGCCCGGCAGAACCACACCAGTGGCACCGAACTCACAGGCGCTGATAGCCGCGGTGTCATCCAGCAGCGCGCAGAAGTACACCTCAGCATAGGTGTACTGAGCCGACATGGCCTTGACACAGGTCGTCGCACCCGTGTCACCGAAGATGCCGATGATGCTGGCGCTGGCGGCGCCGGCCATCAGAAACAGGCTCAGAGCCAAAGCAGCGATCACACTCTTCTTCATTTGGCGAAC
>VGXI01000068.1 GCA_016873475.1 bacterium
AAGAACTTCGCCCGCGTCGCCGTGCTCTGCGCGCCGGCGCAGTACGCGGAGTTCCTGGCCGCGCTGGCGGCGGGCGAGGGCGCCATCGACCTGCCCTTCCGGCGGCGACTGGCGGCGGCGGCCTTCGCGCACACGCGGGACTACGACACGGAGGTCGCCGCCTGGTTCGCGGGCGACGCCCCCGCCGACACCGCGACGCCGGGGCTCGGGGCGCCACTCGCGCGCCTGCGCTACGGCGAGAACCCGCACCAGCGGGGGGCGCTGCATCCCTGGCTGGCGGCGGCGCCGCCCTTCATGCAGCTCGCGGGAGGCGAGCTCTCCTACAACAACCTGCTCGACCTGGGCGCCGCGCTCGATCTGCTCGCCGATCTCGACTTGGGCGGCGGCGAGCCGGCGGCGGCGGTGATCAAGCACGGCAATCCCTGCGGCATCGGCTACGGCGAGACGGCGGCGGCGGCCCTGGACGCGGCCTGGCGCTCCGACCCGGTGAGCGCCTACGGCTCGGTGGTCGCGCTCTCCGCGCCCGCGGACGCGGCGGTGGCGCGCTTCCTGGCGAAGAAGTTCGTCGAGCTGCTCGTCGCGCCCAGCTACAGCGAGGAAGCGCTCGGCGCCCTCGCGGCGAAGAGCAAGCTGCGCCTGCTCGCCCTGCCCGAGCCGGCGGCCTGGCGGGCGCCGCGGCGCCTGCGCTCGATCGGTCCCCTGCTGCTCGTACAGGACGAGGACGCCGAGTTCGTGCCGCCCGCCGAGTGGCGGCGAGTGGCGGGGCCGGCGGCGGACGCGGCGACCCTGCGCGAACTCGAGCGGGCCTGGCGCGCGGTCAAGCACGTCAAGAGCAATGCGATCGTCATCTGGCGGGAGGAGCACCTGATCGGCGCCGGCGCCGGGCAGATGAGCCGCCTCGACTCCTGCCGCCTCGCCGTGGCCAAGGCGCGCGAGCTGGGCCACGCGCTGGACGGCGCGGTCGCCGCCTCGGACGCCTTCTTCCCCTTCGCCGACGGCCTCGAACTGCTCGCCGAGGCGGGGATCCGCGCGGTCGTCGAGCCGGGGGGTTCGGTGCGCGACGCGGAGGTCATCGCCCGCGCCGAGGCGCTCGGCGTCAGCCTGCTCTTCACCGGCCGCCGCCACTTCCGGCACTAGCGAAGGAGAACCGTGCACTCCGCGATCGTCATCCTCGACTACGGCTCGCAGTACACGCAGCTCATCGCGCGGCGCATCCGCGAGCTGGAGGTCTTCAGCGTCATCCTGCCCTGGAACGCCGAGGCGGCGGCGATCCGCGCCTACGCGCCGCTGGGCATCGGGCTCTCGGGCGGGCCGGCCAGCGTCTACGAGCCGGGCGCGCCGACCCTGAACCCGACCGTGCTCGACCTCGGCGTGCCCGTGCTCGGCATCTGCTACGGGATGCAGATCCTCGGCCGCGCGCTGGGGGCGACGATCGACCGCAGCGAGCGCCGCGAGTACGGGCTCGCCGAGCTGGACTGCGACCGCGCGTCACCGCTCTTCGCGGGCCTGGATGCCCGCGAGCCGGTCTGGATGAGCCACGGCGACAGCATGCACGATCTGCCGCCCGGCGCCCGCAGCCTCGCGACCAGCGCGGGCAGCCCGGTCTGCGCCTTCGCCGAGCCGGCGCGACGCGTCTTCGGGTTGCAGTTCCACCCCGAGGTTTCGCACACCCTGCACGGCACGCAGATCCTGCGCAACTTCGTCTTCACTATCTGTGGCGCGCGCCCCGACTGGACACGCGAGCAGTTCATCGAGGCGACGGTGACGCGCCTGCGCGAGCAGGTGGGCGAGGGTCGCGTCTTCTGCGCGGTGAGCGGCGGCGTCGATTCGACGGTGCTCGCCGCGCTGCTCAGCCGCGCGCTGGGTCGTCAAGTGGAGTGCGTCTTCATCGACACGGGGCTCCTGCGCAAGCACGAGGGCGACGAGGTGGCCGCGCTCTTCGCGCGCTACATGGACGTCTCCTTCCACCGCATCGACGCCGGGCCCGAGTTCCTCCGCGCCCTCGGCGGGCTCAGCGACCCGGAGGCCAAGCGCAGGGCGATCGGCCACACCTTCATCCGCGTCTTCGAGCGCGTGGCGGCGGGGCTCGGCGATCTGCCCTACCTGGCGCAGGGCACGCTCTACCCGGACGTCATCGAGTCCGTCTCCACGGGCGGACCGAGCGCGACGATCAAGAGCCACCACAACGTCGGCGGCCTTCCCGCCGATCTCGCCTTCACCTTGATCGAGCCGCTGCGCGAGCTGTTCAAGGACGAGGTCCGCGCCGTCGGCGCCGCGCTCGGCCTGCCGCGGGACTTCCTCGCCCGCCATCCCTTCCCGGGGCCGGGCCTGGCCGTACGCATCCTCGGCGAGGTGGATCCCGCGAAGGTCGCGGTGCTGCAGGAGGCCGACGCCATCTTCATCGACGAGCTGCGCGCGAGCGGCTGGTACGACAAGGTCTGGCAGGCCCTCGCCGTGCTGTTGCCCGTGCGCTCCGTCGGCGTGATGGGGGACCTGCGCACCTACGAGAACGTGGTCGCGCTGCGCGCCGTCGACTCGCTCGACGGCATGACCGCGCGCTGGAGCGAGCTGCCGCACGCCCTGCTCGAGCGGGTGAGCAATCGCATCATCGGCAGCGTGCGCGGAATCAATCGCGTGGTCTACGACATCAGCTCGAAGCCGCCGGCGACGATCGAGTGGGAGTGAGCATGCGCGCTGCCCTCGCCGCGGCCGCGGCCCTGCTGCTGGCGTCCGGCGCGACTGCGCCGCGCGCCGCCGAGCGCGAGACCACCTATGTCTATCCGCCCTTCAAGCACACGCTGGGCATGCAGCGCGTCGGCGAGCTGGAGCTGAAGCTCTTCCTCGGGCCGGGCGCGAAGATCGACAACCCGCAGGGCCTCGCGGCCGGCAAGCCGGAGAGCCGCGATGACGCGACGACCGAGCGCGACGACGACGAGCTGACCCTGCTCGCCGTCAACGCGGGGCGCGGCGAGATCATCTACAACCCCTCGCAGACCAGCCTGAAGCGCTACGGGCGCCTCGGCAGCGGCGAGGGCGAGTTCAGCGCGCCGCGGGGCATCGCCATCGAGCGCGGCGGCCTCGTCGCCGTGGCCGACACGGGCAACCGGCGGGTGGTGCTGCTGCGCCTGGGCGAGAAGGCGCTCGAATGGGTCGGGGCGCTCACGGCGGCCGACGGGCCGATCAGCCCGACGGCGGTCGCCTTCGCGGCCGACCAGCTGTGGGTGACGGACTTCGCGAGCGGCCGCGTGCTCCGCTTCAGCCTCGAGGGCCGCTGGCTGGACGCCTTCCCGCTCGCGGCGGCTCTCAGCGGGCCCTTGGCCCTGGCCGTGCAGGCGAAGGCGGACGCCTGGAACCAGTCCGGGCAGTTCACGCTGGCCGTCATCGACGCCGAGGGCGCGCGCGTATCCGCCTTCGACGAGACGGGGGCGCTGCGCGCCCGCGCGGAGGCGGCCAGCCTCGTCGCCGGTCCGGCGCGCTTCGGCTACCCGGTGATCGACCTCCACGGCCAGATCGTCCTGCCGGACTCGCTGGGCAGCCGACTCGTCAAGCTGGACGAGAAGCTGCGCGTGCTGGACGTGATCGACCACATCGACGACGACGAGAAGCCCCTGGACCGACCCAACTCGCTCGCGCTCTATCGGCGCTTCGGCCAGCTCTTCGTCGCCGAGGCCAAGGGGGGCAGCTACGCCTGGACGGGCACCGAGATCGGCGGTCTGCGCCTGACCCGCGCCGATGGGCAGGGGCAGCCCGGTCTGCAGATCGACTACCGCCTCAGCGAGCCGAGCCTGGTCAGTGCGCAGCTCCTGGCGGGGGGCGAGACGCGCGAGCTGATGGCGCCCCGGCGGCGTCGCGCGGGGGAGCGGCGCGAGTGGGTCGCCCTGCCGCCGGCGCTGGGGGCGGAGGCCGTCATCGTGCTGCGCGCGCAGCCGACCTACTCGGCGCGGCAGCAGCTCACCGCGGAGCAGCGCGCGGCGCTGCCGCCGGCCGGCGAAAGGCCCTAGGCGTGGCGGCGCCGGCGGGGGGCCGCGCGGAGGGACTGCGCAAGGGCCTGCACCTGGCCACTGTCCTCATCCCGCTCGCCGTCTGGTTCCTGCCGCCGGCGCACTGGCGCTGGCCGCTGGTCGCGGTTGCGCTCACGGCGCTCGCCCTGGACTTTCTCCGGCTCGGCCACCCGCGCGTCGGCCGCTTCGTGCGCGGGCTCGCCGGCCAGGCCCTGCGCCGGCACGAGCACGCCGAACTGGCCGGATCGAGTTACCTCGCTCTCGGCTGTCTGCTCGCGGCCTTCCTCTTCCCGCGGCCCGTCGCCGTGGCGGCGATGGGCTACCTCATCCTCGGCGACGGTCTCGCCGGTCTCGTCGGGCGCACCCTGGGTCGCCGCCGCCTCGCCTTCGGCAAGAGCGTGGAAGGCACGCTGGCGGGGCTGGGCGCGAATCTGCTCGTCGGGCTGCTCGTGCTGCCGGCCTGGCCGCTGGCGCTGCTCGGCGCCGTCGCCGCTTCAGCGATCGAGCTGCTCCCCCTGCCCCTGGACGACAATCTCGCCATCCCGCTGATCAGCGGCACGCTGCTCTGGTGGGCCCTGCTCTGAGCCCGAAGCCGGGAGGCTGCCGATGACCGCGGCGCGCCTGCGACCCTACCGCGAGTACCGTGAGCTGCCGCCGGCCGAGATGCTGGCCCGCGCTCGCGAGTTTCGCCTCGACATCGCGCGCCGGCGCACGGTGCGGCACTTCGATGGCCGGCCGGTGCCGCTCGCGCTGATCGCCGAGTGCCTGGCCGCCGCCGGCAACGCCCCCAGCGGCGCCAACCAGCAGCCCTGGCACTTCGCGGTGGTGAGCGACCCGGAGACGAAGCGGCGCCTGCGCGAGGCGGCGCAGGCTCAGGAGCGCGCCTTCTACGGCGGGCGCGCGCCCGCGGAGTGGCTGGCGGCCCTGGCCCCCCTCGGCACGAACGCCGACAAGCCCTTTCTCGAGACCGCCCCCTTCCTAATCGCGATCTTCGCACGGCGCTGGGAGGAGCTGCCGAACGGGGAGCGCCGCCACCACTACTATGTGAACGAATCGGTGGGGATCGCGACCGGCCTGCTGATCGCGGCCCTGCACCGGGCGGGCCTGGTCACGCTCACGCACACGCCGAGCCCGATGGGCTTCCTCGGCGAGCTGCTCGGGCGGCCCGCCGCGGAGCGGGCCTTCCTGCTGCTGGTCACCGGCTATCCGGCGCCTGGCGTCGAGGTGCCGGACATCCAGCGGCGCCGGCTGGCCGAGATCGCGGACCTGGACGGACGGCCCTTCCCCGAACACACCGTCGAACCGTAATCAGGACAAAGACTTAGGCGCACCGATGCGGGGTCGCCGCCGGCCCGGTTTGACAGCCGGCTCGGCCGCCCTTACATTGGCCTGGCCTAAATGACGGAATTCCAAGCTGATGAGGATGGGACCCGATGGCCCTTGGCATTCTGAAGAAGCTCTTCGGCACCCAGATGGAGCGGGAGATCCGCACCCTGCAGCCGACCGTGGCCGAGATCCTCGGCTACGGCGAGGCCTACGCCGCCCTGCCGGACGCGGCGCTGCCGGCCAAGACGGCCGAGTTCCGGGCGCGCCTGGCCGCGGGCGAGACCCTCGAGGGCCTCCTGCCCGAGGCCTTCGCCCTCGTCAAGGAGGCCTGCCGGCGCAAGGTGGGCCAGACCTGGGACGTCATGGGTCTGCCTCAGCGCTGGGAGATGGTCCCCTTCGACGTGCAGCTCATCGGCGGCATCGTCCTCCACCGCGGCCAGATCGCCGAGATGGCGACGGGCGAGGGGAAGACCCTCGTCGCCACGCTGCCGCTGTACCTGAACGCCCTGGCCGGCAAGGGCGCGCAGCTCGTCACCGTCAACGACTACCTGGCCGAGCGCGACGCGCGCTGGATGGGCCCCATCTTCGAGAGCCTGGGCCTCACGGTGGGGGTCATCCTCACCGGCCTGGAGCCGCCCGCCCGGCAGCGCGCCTACCGCTGCGACATCACCTACGGCACGAACAGCGAGTTCGGCTTCGACTACCTGCGCGACAACATGGTGGGCAGCGCCGACCAGCAGGTGCAGCGCGGCTTCCACTACGCGATCGTCGACGAGGTCGACTCGATCCTGATCGACGAGGCGCGCACGCCGCTGATCATCAGCGGCCCGGTGCGCGGCTCCAGCTCCGACGCCCGCTACTTCGAGCTGCGCCCGATGGTGGAGGGGCTCTTCCGCAAGCAGCAGCGCCTCGTCAACGAGCTGGCCGCCGAGGCCGAGCGCCTGCAGCAGAAGGAGAACCGCGGCGACGACGAGCGCTGGCGCCTGGGCACGCTGATGCTGCAGCTGCGCCACGGCTCGCCGAAGAACAAGCGCTACCTGCGCCTGCTCCAGGAGGAGGGCCTGGCCAGCCTCGTCGGCCAGGTCGAGAACACGAACATCCGCGACAAGACGATGCCCGAGCTGGACGCGGCGCTCTACTTCGTCATCGACGAGAAGGGGCACTCGATCGAGCTGACCGAGAAGGGCCTCGACTCGCTGAGCGAGAAGGATCGCCAGCTCTTCGTGCTGCCCGACCTCAGCGTGCGCCTGGGCGAGATCGACGGCGCCGACGCGCTCGACGCCGCCGCGCGCGCCCTCGCCCGCGAGGAGGCGCACCGCGAGTACGCCGAGCGCAGCGAGATCATCCACATGGTCCAGCAGCTCCTGCGCGCCTACAGCCTCTTCGAGAAGGACGTCGAGTACGTCGTCCAGGAGGGCAAGGTGCAGATCGTCGACGAGTTCACCGGGCGCATCCTGCACGGCCGGCGCTACTCCGACGGCCTGCACCAGGCGATCGAGGCCAAGGAAGGCGTGCGCATCGAGGGCCAGACCCAGACCTACGCGACGATCACCTACCAGAACTTCTTCCGCATGTACGAGAAGCTGGCCGGCATGACGGGCACGGCGATCACCGAGGAAGCCGAGTTCTGGGAGATCTACAAGCTGAAGGTCGCCGTCGTGCCGACGAACCGGCCCATCGTGCGCACGGACGAGGACGACCGCATCTACCGCACGCGCAAGGAGAAGATCGAGGCGATCCTCGCCGAGATCGAGCGCCTGCACGCCATCGGCCTGCCGGTGCTGGTGGGCACCGTCTCGGTCGAGTTCAGCGAGATGCTCAGCCGCGTGCTCAAGGGCCGCAATATCCCGCACAACGTGCTCAACGCCAAGCAGCACCAGCGCGAGGCGGAGATCGTGGCGGGCGCCGGCCAACCCGGCGCGGTGACGATCGCCACCAACATGGCCGGCCGCGGCACCGACATCAAGCTGCACCCGGGCGTGCTCGACGGCAGCGCCCTCGATCTCGCCGCCGAGCCGGACGCGGCCGCGGCGCCGCGCGGCCTGCAGATCGTCGGCACCGAGCGCCACGAGAGCCGGCGCATCGACCGCCAGCTGCGCGGGCGCTCCGGCCGGCAGGGCGATCCCGGCCGCAGCCTCTTCTTCCTCTCCCTCGAGGACAACCTGATGCGCCTGTTCATGGGCGATCGCATGGGGGCGATCATGGACCGCATCGGCGTCCAGGAGGGCGAGGTGATCACCCACCGCCTGGTGACGAACGCCATCGAGCGCGCGCAGAAGAAGGTCGAGGCCTACAACTTCGACATCCGCAAGAACCTGATCAAGTACGACGACGTGATGAACGCGCAGCGCGAGGTCGTCTACGACCGGCGGGCCTTCTACATCGAGGCGGAGGATCTCGACGAGGAGCTGGGCGAGAAGACGCGCGAACTGGCGGGCGCGCTCGTCGACAAGCACATTCCGGAGCACGCGCTCGCGGAGACCTGGGACGGCGCCGCGCTCTTCCACGAGCTGGAGAGCATCTTCCTCGGCAGCTTCGCACTGCCCCCGGCCGAACTCGAGCAGATCGGCCGCGACCAGTTGCGCAACCTCGTCGTCGACCGCGCGCTCGAGCGCCTCGCCGAGCGCAAGGCCGCGCTGCCGGCAGAGCTCTTCGTGCAGGTCGCCCGCTTCGCCCTCCTGCGCAGCCTCGACGAGGCCTGGAAGGACCACCTGCTCGAGCTGGACAACCTCAAGAGCGGGATCGGCCTGCGCGGCTACGGCCAGAAGGATCCGCTGATCGAGTTCAAGCGCGAGGCCTTCGCGCTCTTCGAGGAGTTCATCGCGCGCGTGGACCACGACAGTCTCCACGCGCTCTTCCATCTGCAGGTGACCGTGGCTCCGGCCGCCTACGCGGGCGAGGACCTCTCCCGGGTCAGGGCCGAGCACGAGGCGGCCGCGGCCGTGACGGCGGCGGCAGCCGACGCGCCGGAGGCGACGGCTGCGGCCGCGGCGCCCGCCGCCGCAGCGATCGCGAGCCGCGGTGCGGCGGCGAGCGCCCCGCCGGCGCCCGTCGTCAGCGGTCCGAAAGTGGGCCGCAACGAGCCCTGTCCCTGCGGCAGCGGCCTCAAGTACAAGCGCTGCCATGGCCGCGAGGCCTAGGCGCGCCGCCAACTCGGGGCTGGACGCGACCGGGATCGGATGCTAGCTTGCCGCGCAAGCTGGGAGTGAATCGGCATGCAGAAGCGCTGGAAGGAAATCGTCATCACCATCCTCGAGCAGAGCGAGGGGCTGGCACCGCAGCAGCGCGCGCAGCTCGAGCGCCTGCGGGGCGAGCTGTCGGCGGCCGGCCTGCCGGAGGCCGCCGTCGAAGCGGCGGTGCACGAGATCCTCGCGCTCGGCCTGGGCGGCGCCGCGCCCCGCGGGGCGCCGGGCGCGCCGGCGGCGCGGCTGCCGGCCACGGCCCAGGAGTACTTGCAGCGCCTGGTCAACCTCGGTCTCATCGACGAGGACCAGCGCGAAGAGCTGCTGGTGCGCGCCCGCCGCAACCATCCGGCCGGCGCTACGCTGGACGACATCCAGTTCCTGGCCGCGTCGCTCATCTTCGATGAGAGTCTCGGCATCGTGTGGGGATGGGACGGCGAGATCCAGACGTCCGCGCACCCCCTCCACTGAGCTCGCGGAGCGACGGCATGGCCCAGAAGCTGCTCATCGTCGAGAGCCCGACGAAGGCACGCACCTTTCAGAAGTACCTCGGCCGCGGCTACGTCATCAAGGCGAGCAAGGGCCACGTCGTCGACCTGCCCAAGAGCAAGCTGGGCATCGACCTCGACAACGGCTTCGCGCCCCAGTACGTGACGATCCGCGGCAAGGGCAAGGTGATCAAGGAGCTCGAGCAGGCCGCGCGCAAGGCGGACGAGGTGCTGCTCGCCACCGACCCCGACCGCGAGGGCGAGGCGATCGCCTGGCACCTCAAGCAGCACTTGGAGCGGCGGCAGCCGAACATCCACCGCATCCTGCTCAACGAGATCACGCAGGAGGCGATCGCCGAGGCCGTCAAGCAGCCCGGCGAGGTCGACCTGCGCAAGGTCGAGGCGCAGCAGGCGCGGCGCGTGCTCGATCGTCTGGTCGGCTACCAGATCAGCCCCCTCCTGTGGAAGATCTTCTTCTACGGCCTCAGCGCCGGCCGCGTGCAGAGCGTCGCGCTGCGGCTGATCGTCGAGCGGGAGGCGGAGCGGCGCCGCTTCGCGCGCGAGGAGTACTGGTCCCTGCGCGCCGAGTTCCGCGGCGATGCCGGCGAGCCCTTCGAGGGCAAGCTGGTCAAGTGGCGCGGCGAAGAGCCGCGGCTGGCCGACCTCGCGGCGGCGCGCACCCTGCTCGCGGCCCTGGGCGTCGAGCCGGCGGCGCTGGCGGGCGCCAGCGCGGAGGCGCTCGCAGGGGGTAGCCTGGCGCTGCCGGTCGGCACGACGCCCGCGTACCGGGTGGTCAGCGTCGAGCGCAAGCAGCGCCGCCGCTCGCCCGAGCCGCCCTACATCACGAGCACCCTGCAGCGCGACGCGAGCAGCAAGCTCGGTTTCACGGCGCGGCGCACGATGATGCTCGCGCAGCAGCTCTACGAAGGCATCGAGCTCGGCGCCGAGGGCGCGGTCGGCCTCATCACCTACATGCGCACGGACTCGACGCGCGTCGCCGAGGGTGCGCGCGCGGAGCATCACGACTGGGTGCGACGGCACTTCGGCGAGGACTACCTGCCCGCCCAGGCGCGCCGGCACAAGGTCAAGGCCGGCGCCCAGGACGCCCACGAGGCGATCCGCCCGACCAGCGTCGCCCGCGCGCCGGAGAGCCTGCGCGGCCACCTGACGAAGGACCAGCTCGCGGTCTACCGCCTGATCTGGCAGCGCTTCCTGGCCAGCCTGATGGCCGACGCGCGCTTCGAGGCGACGGGCGTGGACGTTGCCGCCGGCGACGCGGTCTTTCGGGCGACGGGCAACCGCCTCCTCTTCGACGGCTACCGGCGCGCCTTCGGCGCCGCGCGCGGCACCGCCGCCGACGAGAACGGCAACGGCGACGGTGAACGCCTGCTGCCGGCCATCGCCGAGGGCGAGCGCCTGCAGGCCGCGCTGCTGCCGCGGCAGCACTTCACGGAGCCCCCGCCGCGCTATTCGGAGAGCAGCCTGATCAAGGAGCTCGAAGAGCGGGGGATCGGCCGGCCCAGCACCTACGCGAGCATCGTGGGCACGATCCAGGGCCGCGACTACCTGACCCTCGACGAGAGCCGCCGCTTCCAGCCGACGGAACTGGGCGAGAGCGTCTGGAAGGTGCTCGCCGAGGGCTTCCCGAAGCTCTTCGAGGTCGGCTTCACCGCCCGCATGGAGGCGGAGCTGGACAAGGTCGAGGAGGGCGCGGAGCCCTGGACCGAGGTCGTCGGCCACCTCTACACGCCGATGCGCAAGGCCCTCGACGCCGTCGAGAAGGACACGAGCAGCCTGCGCGAGGCGATCCGCGAGGCGACCGAGGAGCGCTGCCCCAAGTGCGGCCGACCGATGATCAAGACCTGGGGGCGCAATGGCCGCTTCCTCGCTTGCAGCGGCTACCCCGAGTGCCGCAGCTCGCGGCCCCTGGAGGCGCCGACGGTGGCGGGTGACCAGCGCTGCGGCGAGTGCGGCGCCGAGATGATGGTGCGCGTCGGCCGCTTCGGCCGTTTCGCCGCCTGCTCGCGCTACCCGGACTGCAAGGGCACGGCGCCGCTGGAGGTCGGCGTCGGCTGCCCGCGCGAGAGCTGCAGCGGCCAGCTGGTCGAGAAGCGCAGCAAGCGGGGCCGTACCTTCTACGGCTGCAACCGCTATCCCGACTGCGACTTCGCCAGCTGGAGCCGGCCGGTACCCGCGCCCTGTCCGGACTGCGGCGGCCTCGTCGTCGAGAAGGCGACGAAGGCCAAGGGCAGCTTCCAGCAGTGCACGGTCTGCAAGCTGGAGATCCCCGAGTAGCCTTGCGCGATCCCATCCTCATCATCGGCGGCGGCCTCGCGGGCTCGGAGGCCGCCCTCGTGCTCGCGGCGGCGGGCGAGCGCGTGCGCCTCTGCGAGCAGAAGCCCGCGCAGCGCTCGCCGGCGCACCGCCTCGACGGTCCCGCCGAGCTGGTCTGCAGCAACTCGCTGAAGTCGACGCGCTTGGACAGCGCGAGCGGCCTCCTCAAAGCGGAGATGCGGCGGCTCGGCAGCCGGCTTTTGCCCCTGGCCGAGGCCGGCGGGCTGCCGGCGGGCGCGGCGCTGGCCGTCGATCCCGCGCGCTTCAGCGAGGCCGTGGCCGTGGCCCTGGCGGCGCAGCCGCAGATCGAACGCGTTGCGGGGGAGGTCAGGGCGCTGCCGCCGGGGGGCGATTGCCTCGTCGCCACGGGCCCCCTGACGAGCCCGGCGCTGAGCGCGGCGATCGAGGCGCACTTCGGCCTGGAGCGCCTGAGCTTCTACGACGCGATCGCGCCCAGCGTGACCCGCGAGAGCCTGGACGTGGCGGCGCTCTTCGCGGCCAGTCGCTACGACAAGGGCGAGGCCGACTACCTCAACGCGCCCCTGGACCGCGCGACCTACGCGGACTTCACGGCCGCCCTCGCGGCCGCCGAGCCCTATCCGGCGAAGGCCTTCGAGCAGGGCGTGCCCTACTTCGAGTCCTGCCTGCCCGTGGAGGTGATTGCCGCCCGTGGGCCGGAGTCCCTGCGCTTCGGGCCGCTGCGGCCGGTCGGCCTGCGCGATCCGGCGACGGGGCGGCGCCCGCACGCCGTCCTGCAGCTCCGGCGCGAGAACGCCGCCGGCACGGTCTGGGGACTCGTCGGCTGCCAGACCCGCCTGCGCACGGGCGACCAGGAGCGAATCTTCCGCCTGGTGCCCGCCCTGGCCGCAGCCGAGTTCGTGCGCTACGGCGCCATGCACCGGAACTTCTTCCTCGACTTCCCGCGGGCGCTGACGCCCTTCCAGGAGAGCCAGCGCCAGGCGGGTCTCTTCTTCGCCGGGCAGATGACCGGCGTCGAGGGCTACGTCGAATCGATGGCCAGCGGTCTGCTCGCCGCGCGCCACCTGCTGGCGCGGCGGCGGGGCGAGGCGCCCAGCCTCCCGCCCGCCGCCACGCTCCTGGGCGCGCTCGTCGGCTTCCTCGCCGGCCAGGCGCCGGGGCGGGCGCAGCCGATGAACGCCGCCTTTGGGCTCCTGCCGCCCCTGGCAGGGCGCCTGCCGGGGGGGCGCGCGGCCCGCAAGCTGGCCTACGCCCAGCGCTCGCTCGCCGCTCTGGACGCTTACCTGCAGACAGCGCGAGACTTGCGGCTCTGAAGGCGCTCTGCTAGTTTCCGGCCGTGTCCGACCTCCTCGCCGACTTCTTGCGCTACCTCGCGGTGGAACGGGCCTGCTCGGAGCACACTGTGCAGGCCTACCGGCGCGACATCACCCAGTACCTCAGCTTCCTGGACTACCAGGGCGACCCGGCCGCGCTGGCCGTGGACCGCCAGCGCCTGCGCCGCTTCCTCGCCCTGGCGCGGCGCGACGCCTTCGCCCTCGCCGAGGGCCGGCCGCGCAAGGCGGCGCTCAGCGAGCGCAGTCTGGCGCGCAAGCTCTCGGCCCTGCGCGCCTTCTACCGCTGGCTGAACCGGCGCGGGCTGCTCGCTGCGGATCCCTCGCGCCTGGTGGAGACCCCGCGCCAGGGCCGGCCGCTGCCGGTCTTCGCCGAAGAGGGCTGGGTGCATCGCATGATGGGCTTGCCCGACACGACGGCGCCGCGCGGTCTGCGCGATCGGGCCGTGCTGGAGCTGCTCTACGGGGCCGGCCTGCGCCTCGCCGAGCTGCGCGGCCTGCGCCGCGACGACGTCGACCTGCGCGGCGAGCTGCTGCGCGTGCGGGGCAAGGGGGCCAAGGAGCGTCTCGTGCCGCTGCAGGGCGAAGCGAGGCGCTGGCTGGAGCGCTGGCTGGCCGCGGCGGCGCCGCCGGGCCCGGCGCCCGTCTTCGCGGGCCGGTCCGGCGACGGGGCGATCGGCCGGCGCACGGTGCAGCGCCTCGTCGAGAAGTACCTCGGCCAGGTCGCGACGCTCGCGCGCGTGAGTCCGCACGTGCTCCGGCACAGCTTCGCGACCCACCTCTTGGAGCGGGGCGCCGACCTGCGCTCGATCCAGGAGATGCTCGGCCACGCCAGCCTGACGAGCACCCAGGTCTACACGCACGTCAGTACCGAGAAGCTCAAGGCGGTGCACCGCAAGGCGCACCCGCGCGGATGATCCCCACGCCAGCACCCGCGCGCAGCGGGAGTACAGACTAGAGGAGGAATGGCCTTGTCGCAGCCGAAGGATTTCATCTCGATTGCGGACTGGAGCACGGAAGACCTGATCCGCCTGCTCGAGCTGGCGATGGAGCAGAAGCGCACCCTCAAGAAGAGCGGCAAGCTGCCGGCCACCCACGCCGGCAAGGTGCTGGCCTGCATCTTCCACAAGCCGAGCCTGCGCACGCGCATCAGCTTCGAGGTGGCGATCCGCCAGCTCGGCGGCTCGAGCCTGTACATCACGGACAAGGAGATCGGCCTGGGCAGCCGCGAGTCGCCCCAGGACGTGGCCCGCGTGCTCGAGCGCTACGTGCAAGGCATCATGATCCGCACCTTCGCGCACGAGAACGCGACCGTGCTCGCCCGCAACGCCACGCGCATCCCGGTGATCAACGGCCTCACCGATCTGCTGCACCCCTGCCAGGTGATGGCCGACCTGCAGACGATCTGGGAGCACCGCGGCGGGCTCGAGGGCCAGCGCATCGTCTACATCGGGGACGGCAACAACATGGCCAACAGCTGGGTCCAGGCCGCCGCGCGCCTGCCGATCTCGCTCGTCATCTGCAACCCCGGCGGCTTCGACGTCGATCCCGGCGTGCTGGAGAGCGCGCGGCGCATCAATCCGCAACTCGCGCTGGAGCTGAGCAGCGATCCGGCCCAGGCGGTCGCCGGCGCGGACGTGCTCTACACCGACGTCTGGGCGAGCATGGGCCAGGAGGCCGAGGCGGAGTCCCGCAAGGCGATCTTCGCGCCCTACCAGATCAACGGCAAGCTGCTGGAGAAGACGGGCAAGGCGGACACGATCGTCATGCACTGCCTGCCGGCGCACCGCGGCGACGAGATCACGGACGACGTCCTCGACGGCCCGCGCGCGGTGGTCTTCGACGAGGCCGAGAATCGCCTGCACTTGCAGCGCGCGCTGCTCGCGGTGCTGATGTAGATGCGGGGCGGGCGCGCGCGGCTCGTCCTCCTTTT
>VGXI01000069.1 GCA_016873475.1 bacterium
CGCCGAAGAAGCCCGCGCCCAGCGTGCCGTCGCCGCCGATGTAGCGGTCCTCGCCCGCGGCGTCGATGAGCGCCGCCACGCCGAGCAGGGCGCCGCCGAGCGCGAAGGCGCGGCCTTCGCCCGCGTAGAGGTCGTCGCCCGCGAGGTCGACCAGCGCGCCGAAGGGCCGCGTGAGGCCGCCGAGGGCCGAGGCCGCGCGGCCGGCGTAGACGTCGTCACCGCCCGGCTCGATCAGGAAGGCGATCCGCGCGAGGGCGGCGGCTTCATAGCGATTCGGGCCGGGGCCGCCGAGCACGAGCAGTCCCCAGGGCGTCTCTCGCGTGCCGACGATGGCCCCCACGACGCCCTCCATGTGCTTGCGCGCGGGCAGCGGCGCCTCCGGATCGCCGGCGGCGAGCAGCGCGCCCAGCGCCGCCTGGAAGCGCTGGGCGGCGGCAATGAGCGCCGCGCGGTCCACGCGGGCAGCCAGGTCGAGGACGAGGTTCTCGTCGATTGCAATGCCAACCGTGTCGGCCGCGATGGCCAGCTCGCGGTGCAGCGCGCCGCGCAGGGCGAGCGCGGTGGGGTCCTCGTCGTCCCAGCCGGCCCAGAAGGCCGGGGCGATGAGCAGGAGGCTGTCGCGGTCGGCGGGTGCGAGCCCGGCGAAGGCGCGCTCGAGTTCGCGCTCGGCGACGCGCAGCGAATCGACGAAGGCGTCCGCAGCGCGCTCGAGCTGCTTGCGCAGGGCGCGGGCGCCGCGCGTGTCGGGCGCCGCGACCGACACGCGCCCGGGGGCGGGCAGCCAGGCGCTCGGCGGCGCGGGCGGCAACGGGAAGCGGCCGGCTGGCGGCAATCCAGCCGGCTGGACGGGCGGATCCACCGCGAGCAGGTTGCCCAGGCGCGTGAGCAGGGCCGCGGGGTCGCGCTGCGCAGCCGTGAGATCGGCCACCAGCGCATCCTGCCAGCTGGGCAGGGAGAGCGGATCGGCCATCAGGCCCTCGACGGCAGCGAGGCGGAAGGTGTCGTCGGGGGCGTAGAACTTGTCGAAGCTCAGCTCCTCGGCGCGCAGCTCGAGCAGCTCGAGCGCGCGCTCGAGGGCGGCATTGGCGACCGAGTCGAGGCCGGCGACCTGGCCGGCGCCGCGCGCAGGCAGACAGGCGAGAAGCACGCTGAGCACGAGCAGGATCTGGCGATTCCGCATGTCGATCTCCTGGTTGCGCGCGGCGTCGATTGGGCTGGCGCCGGCGGCGAGGAATGGCGATCATAGCGCTTCCCGCCGGGCGCTGCACGCCCGGTCTGCGCCTAGGGGGCTACGCGTGCTGCTCATCTGGTCCGCCTTCGTCGGCTTCGTGCTGCTCTTGCTCGCCCTCGACCTCGGCGTCTTCCACCGCCACGCCCACGTGGTGTCGGTGCGCGAGGCCCTCGGCTGGTCGGCGGTCTGGATCGCCCTCGGCCTGGCCTTCTCGATCTTCATCTTTTTCGGCTACGAGGCGCACTGGTTCGGGCTCGGGGGCGCCGTGGACGCCGTGGACGGCCTCGTCAACAACGGGCGCACGGCCGCGATCAAGTACCTGACGGGCTACGTGGTCGAGAAGTCGCTCAGCGTCGACAACATCTTCGTCATCGTGATGATCTTCGCCTTCTTCGGCGTGCCGGCCATCTACCAGCACCGCGTGCTCTTCTGGGGCATCCTCGGCGCGCTCCTCATGCGCGGCGCGATGATCGCCCTCGGCAGCGTCCTGATCGCGCGCTTCCACTGGATCCTCTATCTCTTCGGCGCCTTCCTGATCCTGACGGGCCTGAAGATGCTCATCGTGAAGTCCCACGGCGACGACCTGACGAGGAACCCCGTCGTGCGCCTCGCGCGCCGGCTCTTCCCGGTGACGGACCACTTCCACGGCCAGCGCTTCCTGGTGCGCGCGGGCAGCGACGCCTCGCACGCCCCGGCCCTGCCGGGCGGCGTCCCCGAGCGCGACGAAACCGTCGAGCGGACTCCGGTCGGCCGCCTGATGCTGACCCCGCTGGCGCTCGCCCTCGTCATGGTCGAGGTCACGGACCTCATCTTCGCCGTCGACTCGATCCCGGCCATCTTCGCGATCACGGCCGACCCCTTCCTCGTCTTCACCTCCAACGTGTTCGCGATCCTCGGCCTGCGCTCGCTCTACTTCGCGCTGGCCGGGCTCATGCACCGCTTCCGCTACCTGAAGGTGGCGCTGGCCTTCGTGCTCATGGTCGTGGGCGTCAAGATGATGGTCGCCAGGCCGCTCAAGGCCATCTTCGGCGAGGCCTTCAACTTCTACCTGCTCGGGCTGATTCTCGCGATCCTGGCGACGGGCGTGCTGGTCTCCCTGCGGCGGCGGCCGGATGCCGGGGACCCGCACACCTCCTCCAGAACCCATCCCTGACCGGAAGGCACACGATGCAGAACATCGAGACCAAGGTCGTCGGCAACCTGCTGACGATCACCATCAAGCTGGACGCGCCCCGCACGGCCTCGGCCTCGGGCAAGTCCCAGGTGATCGCGAGCACGCAGGGCAACGTCAGCGTCGGTGAACTCGACGGAAAGCCGATCAAGCTGGGCGTCAACTGCTACGTTCCCGCCTAGCGCCGCCCGGCGACGGCGCCCTCGTCGAGCAGGCGCCTGAGGAAGCGCCCCGTGCGCGACTCGCGCGCGCGGGCGATGAGCTCCGGCGGCCCGGCGGCGACCAGCTTGCCGCCGCCGCCACCGCCCTCGGGGCCGAGATCCAGCACCCAGTCGGCGCACTTCACCACGTCGAGGTTGTGCTCCACCACCAGCACGCTGTTGCCGGCATCCACCAAACGCTGCAGCACCTCGAGCAGCTTGGCGACGTCGGCGAAGTGGAGGCCCGTGGTCGGCTCGTCGAGAATGTAGAGCGTGCGCCCCGTCGCCACCCGCCCCAGTTCCTTGGCGAGCTTGACGCGCTGCGCCTCGCCGCCCGAGAGCGTCGTGGCCGGCTGGCCGAGCTTGATGTAGTCGAGGCCAACATCGGCCAGGGATTGCAGCAGGCGGCGCACGGCGGGCAATGCCGAGAAGTGCGCGAGCGCCTGCTGCAGGTCCATCTCGAGGATGGGGTGGATGTTGCGACCCTTGTAGGTGACCTCGAGGGTCTCGCGGTCGAAGCGGCGGCCCTGGCAGACGGGGCAGGTGACCCACACGTCCGGCAGGAAGTGCATCTCGATGCGCCGCTGGCCGTGACCCTCGCAGGCCTCGCAGCGGCCGCCCTTCACGTTGAAGCTGAAGCGCCCGGCCTTGTAGCCGCGGGCGCGCGCCTCGGGCAGCTCGGCGAAGAGCGCGCGGATGGGGTCGAAGACCCCGACATAGGTGGCCGGGTTGCTCCTCGGCGTGCGCCCGATGGGCTTTTGGTCTATCTCGATCACCTTGTCCAGGTGCTCGAGCCCGGCGAGCCTCCGGATCGTGCCCCCTAGCGCCTGCGCACCGTGGAAGTGCCGCGCGAGGCGCGGGTAGAGCGTCTCGGCGACGAGGCTGCTCTTGCCCGAGCCCGAGACGCCCGTGACCGCGACGAAGACCCCCAGCGGGATCTCGACATCGAGGCCGCGCAGGTTGTTGTGCTCGACGCCGCCCAGGCGCAGCCACGCCTTCCCGGGCGCGCGCCGCCGCGCGGGCGGCGCGATCGCGGCGCGCCCGGCGAGATAGGCGCCCGTCACCGAGCGCCGCGCGCGCTCCACCTGTGCGGGGCTCCCCGTGGCGACGATCTCGCCCCCCATCACGCCGGCGCCCGGCCCGAAGTCCACCACGTGGTCGGCGAGACGGATGGTCTCCTCGTCGTGCTCAACTACGACGACAGTGTTACCGAGGTCCCGCAGCCGGAAGAGCGTGTCGAGCAGGTTGCGGTTGTCGCGCGGGTGCAGGCCGATGCTCGGCTCGTCCAGAATGTAGAGCACGCCCGTCAGGCCGCGGCCGATCTGGCTGGCGAGGCGGATCCTCTGGCTCTCGCCGCCGCTCAGCGTGGGCGCCGGGCGCGCGAGGTTGAGGTAGTCCAGGCCCACCTTGACCAGGAAGCCCAGGCGCTCGCTGATCTCGAGGATCAGCTCGCCGGCCACCTCGCGCTCGGCGGGCGCCAGGCGCAGCCCGGCAAAGAAGCGGTCCAGCTCGCCGATGGGCAGCGCGCTGAGTTCGTGGATCCCCCGCCCCTGGAAACTCACGGCCAGGCTCTCCGGCCGCAGGCGATGGCCCTTGCAGGCATGGCAGGGCCGCTCGGCCATGCAGCTCTCGTAGTACTGGCGCGCCATCTCGGACTGCGTGGCCCGGTAGCGGCGCAGGATGTTCGGCACCAGGCCGCCGATCAGCCACTCGCGCGCGCCCCAGTTGGCGTTGGCCGCGTCCACCGGCACCAGGAAGTGGTCCTGCTTGGCGAGGCCCGCCGCGCGCGGGTCGCCGTAGAAGATGAGCTGCTTCTGCTTCGCCGTGAGCTTGGCGAAGGGGCGGTCGATGTCGATGCCGTACTCGCGGAAGATGCGCTGGATGAGCTGGCTCCAGTGGCCCTTGCCCTCGATCCAGCTCGCGATCTCGCGGATCGCGCCCTCGCGGATCGTCAGCGCCTCGCTCGGCACGAGCAGTTCGGGCAAAGGCTCGCGGATGACGCCCAGGCCCTGGCAGTCCGGGCAGGCGCCGTAGTGGCTGTTGAAGGAAAAACTTCGCGGCTCGACCGGCTCGAAGCTGAGGCCGCAGGCTTGACAGGCGTGCGCGCTGCCGAGGGGGATCTCCTCGCCCGCCGTGGTCAGCACGCGCAGGCTGCCTTCGCCGAGGGCGAGCGCCGTCTCCAGCGCCTCGTGCAGGCGCGTGGCAATGCCGTCGGTGAGGGCGAGACGGTCGACCACCACCTCGATCGTGTGGCGCTTGTTCTTCGCGAGCTTTGGCGGGTCCGCGAGCCGGTGGATCTCGCCCTCCACGCGTACGCGCGCGAAGCCCTGCTTGACGAGCTTCGGCCACAGGTCCGCGAATTCTCCCTTTTGCCCGCGGGCCAGCGGCGCCAGCACCATGAAGCGCGTGCCGGGGGGCAGCTCGTGGATGCGGTCGACCATCTGGTCCACCGTCTGCGAGCCGATCTCGCGGCCGCACTGCGGGCAGTGCGGCACGCCCAGGCGCGCATAGAGCACGCGCAGGTAGTCGTGGATCTCGGTCACGGTGCCGACGGTGGAGCGCGGGTTCACGCTCGCCGTCTTCTGGTCGATGGAGATGGCCGGCGAGAGCCCGGTGATCGAGTCCACCTCGGGCTTCTCCATCTGGCCGAGGAACTGCCGCGCGTAGCTGGACAAGGACTCGATGTAGCGCCGCTGGCCCTCGGCGTAGAGCGTGTCGAAGGCCAGGCTGCTCTTGCCCGAGCCCGAGACGCCCGTGAACACCGTCACGGTGTTGCGGGGGATGCTCACATCCACGCCCTTGAGGTTGTGGATGCGGGCGCCGCGGATCTCGATGGCGCGGGGCGAGTCGGCAACGCGGCGGCGACGGGCGGGGGTGGCCACGGTCTCCTCCTGCGGGGGACGCATTGAGGGTGGGTGCGCGACCGGACGGGCGGGAGGGGTCCGGCGCGGCGGACCGGTGATCATTGTAGCGGCAACGGCGGCGATCGCAAGGCCGAAGTCGGGCCCGCGATTCCGAGCTGGGCCCTGCGATTTTGTATGGATCCGCACTAAGTTCCGATTGTGTGAGGCAGGCATCCGCTGGCTTGTGCTAAGCTGCATCCACGGGGGAACGAGGCCAACGCGGGAGGAAACCCGATGCCGAGCCTCGCCCGCCTGCGCCCCTGCCTGGCGCTCCTGATCGCGGCTTTCATCGCCGCGCCCGCCCACGCGGAGAAACCCGTCCAGACCCTCGAGCGCAAGGCGCCGCGCGCGCCCACCCAACCCCTCAACAAGAAGACCCACCTCGCCGTCGCCATGGGCGGCGCCGTCGCCCTCGGCGCCTTCGAGGCGGGCATCCTGGCCGAGCTCGTCCACGGCCTCGCTCTCTACAACGCCGGGCTCCTGCCCCGCGACCCGGAAGCCGCCGCGCATCGCTTCACCATCGACGTGCTCGCCGGCGCCTCAGCCGGCAGCATGAGCCTGGCCGTCCTCGCCCGCGAGCTCTACGACCCCAGCGCCGACGTCCTGGACTCCGGCTACCCCGAGCGCTCGGCCTTCCACGCCGCCTGGGTGGAGCAGATCGGCGTGCTCGCGCTGATGAACGATCACCGCCCACTTCCCCTCGCCGAGGACCCCTTCCTCTTCGACGAGCGGGTCATCTACCGCATCGCGAACAGCGCGCTCGGCTGCTCCCTGCGCCAGGGCGAGCCTCCCGCCGCGCTACCGCCCGCGCTCCCGCCCGGCGCGCGCGGTGCCCAAGCGCTCACGCTCGCGCCCGAGCGCCTCGCTCTCGGCATGACGCTCTCCAACATGGATGGCCTCACGCGCCCCATCCACTTCGAGGGCGCCGTCTACTGGCAGACCTTCTACGACGACCGCCGGCTCTTCCTGCTCGAGGACGGCGGCCGGCGAGTCTCGTTGCCGCGCGACCCCGCCACCGAGATCGGCTGGAACGACGTCGCGCTCACGGCGATCGCCTCGGGCGCCTTCCCCTTCGCCTTCGAGCCCGTGCTGCTCGAGCGCCGCGGCGTCGAGTACGACCCGCTCCCGCGGGAGTTCGCCGCGCCCGTCGACACGCGCGCCTTCCACTACGCCGATGGCGGCTACTTCGACAACGACCCGCTGGCCCTCGCCCAGCAGCTCGCGGCGCTGATCGACACGGAGCCCAGCCGGGCAGCGCATCCCGAGCCGATCGCCCCCGAGCAGATGCAGTCGAACCGCGCCCTCGCGGCGCTGCTCAATCCCGTGGAGCGGGACCGCCGCTTCATCTACCTCGCGCCGCAGGTACCCGTGATGCTGCCGGCCGAGGAGGAGAGCCTCGCCGCGCAGCGCCCCCCAGGCGCGACGGTGTCGCAGCTCGTGCCCTATGCGAACCGCATCATCGGCATGGGGCTCGGCGCCGCCGGCGGCCAGGGCTTTCGCGAGTACATCCGCGCCGCCGACGCCAATGAAGCCGCGTTGCGCCATCTGCTCGTCGAGCTCCACGCACTGGCCGGTGACGACGCCCGCGCCGAGGATCTGCTGCGCGCGCTGGACTTCATGGCCGAGCACGGGGTAGCCTCGGGGGACATCGCCTTGCTCATGCGCTTCGCCACCTATGCCCGGGCGGAGCTCGCGGGTCGCCGCGTGGCGCCGCGGGACGACCTCGCCGCCCGGCTCGAGCGCAGCATCGACTTCCGCTTCGACTGGGGCGAGGCCGCGCCGGCAGCGGCCTGGCTGGAGCACGCGGCGTCCTGGCAGCACCGGCAGCTCTTTCTCGAGCTGTTCCGGGCCCGCGGCCTGCTCGCGACGAACAACTTCATCCTCATCACGGCCACGGACGAGCAGCCGGTGGCCGGCGGCGCCTTCAGCCACTTCGGCGGCTTCTTCAACCGCGAGCTGCGCGAGTTCGATTTCCTGCTCGGCCGCTACTTCGCCCAGCAGACCCTGATGCACGACCTCGGCATCGCCCTCGCCGACACGATCGGCACGGCCGAACTCGAGGCCCGTCGGGCGCCGCTGCGCCCCATCCGCAGTCTCGCCTCCCACTTCGCCACCCTCGATGAGCGCATCGCCTTTCGCGACAAGGCGGAGAATCGCCTGCGCGGCTACGTCGATCATCTGGCGCTGCCGGCGCTGGTGCGCCCCTGGGCCTTCTCGACGGGGAATCGCTGGCTCGACACGGCCGTCTATCACCAGCCACGCGGCTTCCTGCTGCGGGCCTTCGCCGGCTACGACGAGCTGCACACGCTCTCGGCAGGAGCCGCCCTCGATCCCCTCAGCGCGCTCAGCCGGCTGGCCAGCAAGGAGCACCACAAGCGCTACTACGACGACCTCTTCCGGGCGTCCGGCTTCCACTGGCCGCAGCCCTTCCTGGCGGGCGAGTACGGCTACTGGCATCCGCAGGGGCGGCGGAGCTGGGACCTCGGGGTCACGCTCCAGCTCCACTTGCACCTGAGCAGCTGGATCGCCCCGCGGCCGACGCTGGAATTCGGCCGCCGCTACTTCGATGGCAGTCCGGCCGAGGGCTGGTACCATTCCATCGGCATCGAAGTGGGCTCCGTGCACCTGGGCGTGAAGACGGACCGCAGCCCCTCGCTGCGCCACTCGCGCCCGCAGACCCTGCTGCGGATGGGCTTCTCGTTCCGGCCGGCCACGGCGATGCGGGCCCTGGCCACGCTGTTCTAGGCGAGCGGCCGCCGCTCAGCCGGAGTGGCGCATCAGGCGAAAGGCCTCGGGGCCCACCGTGCGCGGCACGCGCACGTCGACGAGCAGCGTGCGGTTCTCCACGAAGTAGGCGCCCATCATCTGGGCGTCGAGCCGGATGCCCGGCAGCGCCGGGTAGCCCACGGCCGCGCCCGTGCGGTATTCGGGCTGGGCCTCGATCATCAGCGTGAGCTGCTGATCGGCGAGGAGCGTCTTCAGCGCCGAGATGTCGATGTAGAAGCTGCGCCGCGAGGAGTCGCCCGAGTAGCCGTGCACGTCGGCGATGATCTCCCGCTGGAAGACGCCGCTGACGTCGTTGACGCGGAAGCTGCGCGCGCGACGGCCGCTCTCGGCCAGGAACTCGACGAGGTACTCCTCCACCGGGTTTTCGAGATCGTCCCGCAGGCAGACGACCGTGTGCTGGTACTGGTGGAAGTAAGCTTCGGCCTCGGCGCTTACGGTGAGCGTCGCATTGGCCGCGGCCAGCTCCGCCGCGAAGGCCTTCCACTCGGCGGGCGGCGCCGTGAGCGCGCGCTTCACCCAGGCCGCCGTGCTTGCACCCGTCGGCGCGTGCTCGCCGCGGCCGTTCTTCTGCTTGAAGGCGAGGCTGCTATGGTTGTCGCCCGGGCTGATCCCGAAGGGCAGCGTCGGTCCGCCAGTCGGCGCTTTGTAGGTGACGCCGGGCGCGCCCGGCTGCGTGTAGTCGAGGATGAGCTTGGCCGCGTTCAGGTTGGCTGTCGAGATCCGCACCGTACCGTCGCCGCCCACCTCGTCGGTGACCGCCTTGAAGCCGCCGTAGCCGGTGTTGCCCACGAGGACCGCGGCGAGGATGGCGTCCTCGCCGAACCAGCGGCGGCCGAAGAGATCGCGCTCGGCCAGCTCGCTCGTGTAGGCCGAGGCCAGCTCGAGGCCGCGCAGCAGGTGGCCGCCCGTCTGGAAGCCTGTCTTCCAGCCCTTGAAGACACGCCCGTACCAGGCGCGCCCCTTGTGCGCGAGCTGCGAGCCGAAGTTGGCCGGCGCCAGCATGAGATGTCGGCTGATCGGGGCCGTGTCCGGCTTGTAGTAGTGGGTCAGCCAATCGCGGGCGACGAGGGCGCCCGTGCTGTGCGAGACGAGGCGCACGTTCTTGGCGCCCTTGATGCCCGGATGGCTCTCCCAGGCGCGCTGCATGGCGTGCCTGAGGTCGCGGTAGGTGATCTCGTCGTTGAGGGAGACCCAGTCGGCGAGGTCGAGCGTGGTGACCTCGCTCTTCAATTCGCGGCGCAGGAAGTCCGCGAGCGGCCGGAAGGAGCGGCTCTCGTCGCTCCAGCCGTGCAGGATGACGATGGGGCTAGGCATGCCGCCGGCCTCCTTGTCGGCAGGCGCCGACCGCAGCCGGCGCCGCGCTCGAGCCCCGCAGTTTAGCCCCGCCCAGTACCTGCTGCAAGCTCACTCCTCGTTGTCGTCGCGCAGCTCACTGAAGGGGCTGATGCGCAGCGTGCCCCTCACCCGTGAAGGGAAGCGGAAGCGGCGCGGCGGCATCAGGTCTTCCAGGCCGGCCTCGCAGAGCTCCTCCCAAAGGCGAAGGTCGGTCCGCGCCTCGAGCCAGGTCCCGTCGCCATAGCGGCGGCGGGGATTGCGGGGGTAGCAGAGCGAGCAGGCGCAGAATACCGGACTGCGGGCGAAACGGTGGACACGCCTGAGCAGCAAGGGCTCGAGTTCCGCTAGCCGCCTGGGCTTGGGATCATCGAAAAGCCAGCGCGTACGCCACTGCTGCCAGCGGCGAAGGAGGACACGACGGCGCTGCTGCCGCCGCTCGGCGCGGGACTGGGGATGATGGGCGTGGGACATGGCCGCCCTCCTTTCATGGTCTGGCTGTGTCCATGTCCTCACCCCCTTTCTCGCCTGTCGCGTCCGGTCTGCACTGATTCTGACGCTCGGATGCCGCAGCCGTCAAGCCTGCCGGAGCGGCTAGAGGCCGCTGTCCACCACGGCAAGGTTGCTCGTCGCATTGCCGCCGACGATGATCCGCCGGCTGCCGTCGCGCAGCCAGGCGACGTGCCCCGGGCCTTCGACGCCGGCCGGCAGCGGCAGCGTGCTCGTGCTGATCTCCATGCCGTCGGAGCCGACCAGGGTCACCGAGAAGCTGTCGTCGTTGAAACCGGCACTGGCGACGGCCACCCTGCCGTCGCCCAGCTCGAGCAGGTCGATCCCGAAGGGCCCGTCGCCGACCGTGGCGACATCGGTGAGCGCCGCCGCATCGGTGCCGTTCCAGGTGCCCAGGCTGAGTGTGCCGCTCGCGAAGTTGCTGACCACGAAGATGCCGCCCGCCTCGCGCACGCGCAGCGGCTGGTCGCCGAGCTCGCCGACCGGCGTGGCCGGGGCGTAGACGTTCACGCGGTCGTGCAGGAAGAGCTTGCCCGGCGAACCGTCCGTGACGATCAGCACCGAGCCCTCCGCCCGCGCGCAGACGCTGCGCGGGGCGCCGCCGCCGGGCAGGCTGCTCGCGGGCACGCCCGGTGCCGTGTAGCCGAAGTTCTGGATGCTCGCGTCGTACTCCACGAAGCGAACGACCTGGTTGTTCGCAAGCACATAGCACAGGCCGCCGCTCGTGGCGTCGCCATCGTAGGGCAGCGCGTCGAGAACGGCGTCCGTGTAGACGAGCAGGAAGGTCATGCCGAAGTCATCGTTGGCAGGCACCCAGCCGGTGAGCCCGGCGCCCCCCGGCCCGTAGCGGAAGATGAGCTTGACCGCGTAATCGCCGAGGCCGTCGGGGCCGCCGGCCAGGGGCACAGCGCCCCAGGCAGGCATGGCCGCGTTCAGGTAGTCGCCTTCCAGCGTGGCGAAGTAGGGCTGGCCCAGGCTGAAGATCCCCCACTGGTTGCTGCCGGCGCCGACGAGAAAGGGCGCCTGGATGCTGCCGAAGTTCAGCGTGGACTCCACCCAGAGCGCCTCCAGGGCCTGGAGCGCGCAGGTGTAGACGCCGACCGGCGGTGCGTCGCTCGGCGCGGTGACCACCAGCGCCACGGCGATGTCCGCGGCCTGCACGTCAGGGCAGGCGTCCTCGACATGCACGTCCACGTTCCAGGTGCCCACCGCCGTCGGCGTGCCGCAGAAGCTGCCCTCCTCCGGGTCGAAGCCGATGCCGGGCGGCAGTTCGCCCTCGTGGGTGAAGGTGTAATCGCCCAGACCGCCGACAACCTCGAGGTCCCTGCAGTCCGTCTCGTTGAGCACGAAGGGCAGACTCGTCTCGGCCGGCGCGTAGAGCGGCGGGCACTCCTCGACGACGTGGATCTCCAGGTGCAGCTGCGCGGTGAGCTGTTCGCCATCGTCGCAGTCCACCACGGCGTCGATGAGGAGCGCGTAGTTGCCCAGCTCGGTCGGCGTGCCGGTGATCTTTCCCTGCTCGGCGTCGAAGCTCATCCCCGGCGGCAGGGCGCCGGCGCTGATGCTCAGGGCGGGCGCGTGGCCGTCGGGCTCGTCGAAGTTGGGATAGACATCCACCACACCCGGCTCATCGAGCAGGAGATAGGCGGTGACCGTGTCCTCGGGGTACTCCGGCTGGACGCAGAAGGGATCGCCGCCGGCGTCCGCCGGGTCTTCACCGGCTGGACAGCCGGCCCCGCTGATCAGGGCGGCGAGGAGGAGCAAGGGAAGGAGACCGAGGATCCTGCGCATCGACATCGCCGTAGCTCCTGGGTTGGGCGCCCATGCCGGCGGCGATCGCTTGGTGCGGCCGCCAACCCAGAAATTCTACACTATCGTTGATAGCAGGAATAGGGGAAATCTGGACTTGAGCCGCCCGCAGCGCCCGGTCAGTCCGCCGGCGGATCGAAGCGCGGAAAGAGCGGCGCCCCCGAGATCACGGGCGCGTCCGGCACGAGGCCGCCCCAGACGAGGCTCTCCCCGAAGGGCGCGGGCTCGGCCGCGGCACCCAGCCGCCGCAGCAGCTCGCCGCAGCGCTCGGGCATCACCGGGTGGAGCAAGGTGCCCACGAGGCGCAGGGCCTCGGCGGCGTGGTAGAGCGTGACCGCCGTGGCCTCGCGGCCGCCCTCCTCCTTGATGCGCTTCCAGGGCGCCTTCTCCTCGAGGTAGCGATTCACGGCCCCCGAGAGCCGCCGCACGGCGAGGATGCCCCCGTTGGGATGGTAGAGCGCGATCTGCGCGCGCAGCTCGACCGCCACCTCGGCGGCCACCTGCTTCAGCGCGCGCTCGCTCTCGCCGTAGCCGCGCCCTTCGGGCAGCCGGCCGGCGAAGTGCGTCTCGACGAGCTTGGTCACGCGGTTCAGGCCATTGCCGATGTCGTTGGCCAGCTCGGCGTTGTTGCGCTCGACAATCAAGCCCTCACTGAAACTGCTGTCCATGCCCGGCGTCATCTCGCGCATGAGGAAGTAGCGCAGCACGTCGCGGCCGTAGAGCTCCATCGTGTCGAGCGGCTTGACCACGTTGCCCTTGGACTTGCTCATCTTCTCGTTCTCGGCGCCGAAGAGCCACCAGCCGTGCGCGAGGATCGTCCTCGGCAGCGGCAGGCCCGCGCCCAGCAGCATCGTCGGCCAGTAGACCGCGTGCGTGGTGAGGATGTCCTTGCCGATCAGGTGCAGGTCGGCCGGCCAGAACTCGCCCGTCCGGTCGCTCGCCCAGCCGAAGCTGAGCGCGCTGTAGTAGTTGAGCAGGGCGTCGAACCAGACGTAGCAGACGTAGTCCTCGTCGAAGGGGAGCGTGATGCCCCAGCTCAGGCGTGACTTCGGCCGGCTGATGCAGAGGTCGCCGAGCGGCTGGCGCAGGAAGCCGAGCACCTCGTTCGCGCGCTTCTCGGGCACGATGAAGCGCGCGTTGGCCTCGATGTGATCGATCAGGGCCTGCTGGTACTTGCCCATGCGGAAGAAGTAGTTCTTCTCGCGGATGGCGACCACCGCGTTGCCGGCCGGGCTCTTGCCGTCCACCAGCTCCTTCTCGGTGTAGAAGCGCTCCTCGGAGACGTCGTACCAGCCCTCGTACTCGTCCGGGTAGATCTCGCCCTTGGCCCACAACTCGGAGAGCACGCGCTGCACCACCGCCTTGTGCGCGGGCATCGTCGTACGGATGTAGAAGTCGCTGCTGATGCCGAGCCGCCGCCAGACCTCGGCGAAGCGCGGGCTCAGCTCATCGCAGTGTTGCTGGGGGCTGACGCCGCGCTTCTCGGCGGCCTGCTGCACCTTCTGGCCGTGCTCGTCGGTGCCGGTCAGGAACAGCGTGTCTTCGCCGAGCAGGCGGTGGTAGCGCGCGAGCACGTCGGCCAGCACCGTCGTGTAGGCATGGCCCAGGTGCGGCTCGTCGTTGACATAGTAGATCGGCGTGGTGACGTAGAAGCGCGGCACGGCGGTCCTTCCTAGCTGTTCGCCGCAGCCTGGCGATAGCGGGCCAGGGCGGCTTCTGCGGCAGCCTTGAAGGCTGCGGGATCCTCAGGCGTGAATAGCAGCCTGCGTACCAAGCCAGCGCGCTTGTCGAGTACGACGTGCTCCCGGAAGTTCGCCCAGTCCAACTTGAGGGCCGGGCGAAAGTCCTTCAGGTGCAGATCCCCGCGCACGAGGCCTTTGACCTCGGATTCGGAGACCTCGATGCGCTCGACATGCCCAAACGGCACAGTCATCCAACCGAAGCGCGTCTCGAACTCAACCCGATCGGCGTAGACTCGGTATTCCTGCCAAAGGCTCTTGACGGTGCTCTTCGATACGTGGATCGGCACCTCGTTCATGGCTTTCCCCTCCTCTCCCCGCGCTCAACAGCGGCAAGGCCCCGCGGCTGCGGCGCGGCAGCGCGGGGCCAGCCGGCACCAGCAGCCGGATGCGCTCAGGCTACTTCGCATGCGCGCCGACTGCAAGCGGCGTCCCTGGTGCGTCGCCGCGGCGCCGCAGCGGCGGCTTGACCCGGCCTGCCGCGGATGCTAGCCTGCCCGCGGCTTACGCCGCCCAATCGCAAGCGGGAGAAGGACATGCCCGAGACCGAGACCATCGTCACCCTCGCCACCAACCGGGGCGAGATCGTGCTGCGCTTCTTCCCGGACAGCGCACCCGAGCACGTGAAGGGG
>VGXI01000070.1 GCA_016873475.1 bacterium
GGGGGAAGTTGCCCGTGGCCTGCTGGAAGAAGTCGTACTGCTTGTGCTGGAAGTGGAGGTCGACGAGGGCGCTCAGACCCCAGCCGAGCGCGAACTGCTCGTTCGCGTAGACCGACCAGACCGACTTGTCGCCCGTGTACTCGTGGTAGGGGGGCAGGAAGACCGCCGCGTCGCTGGCGAAGCCCTCGACGAACTGGAGGTCGCCCCAGTGCCGCGACTGGAAGTCGTAGGCGTCGCCGCCCAGGATCAGCCGGCTCGGCCCCTTGGTCCAGGTGACGCGGCGGAGGAGCCCGCGCTGATCCTTGTCCACCCACTTGCGGCGGACGAGATCGCGCGGCACGGAATCGGGCACGCCCAGCGCCGTGTCGAGCCCGAAGGCGACCGGGTCGGCGTCGGCCTTGAAGTTCTCGTAGAAGCCCTCGCCATGGATCCAGTAGAGGCTGCTCGCCCACTCGAGGTTCTCGCGCAGGGTCCAGCGGTGGTGCAGTTCGTAGTGCGGCTGGCGGAAGTCGTCCACCGCGTTGGCGTAGGTCTCGGGGTTGCCGCGGCGGTTCTCGATCAGCGCGCGCTCGCTGAGCCCATACCAGGCCTGGTGGGTCCGCTCGCGACCCGAGTAGATGTTCACCTGCGTCGAGCTGGCCGGCGTCAGGTAGCGCCCACTCCAGAAGACGCCCCACTGATCGCTGCCCGAGCGCTCGCGGTAGCCGTCGCTGGCGAGGTGGCTGATGCGCGCGCCCATCGCGAAGCGCCCGCCGAGCAGGCCGCTCTGCCAGGCGAGGCTCTGGCGCGCGGTGCCGAAGCTGCCGCCGGCGAGCTGCAGGCGGCCGCCGCGCTCGTCCCCGAGCACTTCGGTCACCAGGTTCACGGAGCCGGCGATGGCGCTCATGCCGCCTAGCGAGTTGGTGACGCCGCGCTGGATCTGCACGTCCGCCAGGGAAGCCGCGAGGTCCGGCATGTCCACCCAGTAGACCTGGTGGTCCTCGGGGTCGTTGAGGGGAATGCCGTTGATCATCACGCCGATGCGCTTCTGGTCGAAGCCGCGCAGCTTGAGGGCGGTGTAGCCGACGCCGTTGCCCGCGTCGCTCGTGGCGTAGACGCCCGGCGTCGACTCGAGCAACAGCGGCAGGTCCTTCTCGGCGGCGCGCGCGGCGATCTGCTCGCCGGTCAGGTTCGTCTGCGTCAGGTGCAGCTCGGGGCCGTAGCGCGAGGCGCTGACCACCACCTTCTCGCCGCGGTAGTAGATCGGCCGCAGCCTGAGGACGAGCGGGGTCTCGCCCTGGGCGGCGGGATCGACGACGAGGACCCGCGCCTCGTAGCCGAGATGGCTGACGACCAGCGTGAAGGGCTCCGCGGGCAGCGCGGCAAAGGCGAAGGCGCCCTCGGTGTCGCTGCTCGCGCGCTGCCCGAGATCGGGCAGGGAGAGCTCGGCCGCCTGCACCGGCGCGCCGGTCTCGGCGTCGATCAGACGGCCGCTGAGCGCGGCCGTGCCGGCCGGCACCGCGCCCGCGGCGAGGGCGACGAACACGAAGGCGCCGGCGACGACGAGGGCCGCCAGGCGGTGGGCGACTGCGGACATCGAAAGCCTCCAGTGGCTGGCAGCGGCGCCGTCGCAAGATCGCGCACAGAAAACGGGGCACCCGAGCGAGTGCCCCGCACATGCGATCAGCGCCCGTTTCCCTACGCCGGTGTGACCCGGATCAGGTTCGAGGGGTTTGATCTCAGGCCGGTGGCCACCCCCAACGGATCTTGCGCGACCATCCTAGGCGCGCGCCCCGCCCCTGTCAAGGGAGCCGCCCCCTTGTCGCCACCCGGCCGGCAGGCTAGAGTGCCCGCGGTGCCGTCAACCACCGCCGGGAGGTGCGCAATGCCAGGGCGCCCAGCGCTCCGTCTTCTCGCCCTCGTCCTCGGCCTCGGCCTCGCCGCTGCGAGCGGTCCCGCCCGCGGCGCGGAGCCCGCCCTCACCGAGTGGTCCGAGCTGCAGGCGGGGCTCGCGCTGGACGCCCGCGCCTGGGAAGGCCGCCGACTCACCCTCGAGGGCGTGCTCGTCGGCGACTTCTGGCGCGATCTCTACCTCGCCGATCCCGAGGGTCGCCCGCTGCCCGGCCTGCGCGTGACGAGCGGCGAGCACACGGCCGAGCTGGGCGATCTCCTGCGGGTGACCGGCACGCTGCGCGTGGAGCCGGCCGGCGCGGCGCTCGCGGTGGCCGACCCGCTGCGCGACCTGCTGCCCCTGCGCGAAGCGGGAGTCCGCCACCAGAAGAGCTGGGCCGTGCGCCTCGGCGAGCTGATCGTCGAGCCCGGCCTCTGGGCCGATCGCCTGGTCGAGCTCGGCGAGTGCGAGGTGGCGCGGATCCGCCGCGACGACAACGGCGTGCCCTGGCTGGCCCTCATCGCCCAGGGTGGCGACAGTCTGGGCGTCGAGCTGAACGACGGCCAGCACCCCGCCCTGCGCGAGGGCGATCGCCTGCCGGGCCTGCGCGGCATCTTCGCTCGCCGCGGCGAGCACTGGAATCTCCGCCCGCGCTCCCGCGAGGACTGGCTGCGCATCGAGGGCGCCGCCCGCGGCGAGCGGCCCCCGGCGCGCGAGCAGGCGTTTCGGGGCCGCACGAGCGAGCCCAAGGTCGGCGGCCTCTGGGGAAAGCAGCCGCGCGCGAGCCTCCTGCTCGACGAGGTATGCTACGACCCTGCCGGCCCGGGCGAGGGCGAGGGCGGCGAGTCCTTCGCGGTGGTCAACGCGGGGAGCCGCAAGCAGCGTCTCGACGGCTGGACGATCACCGACAACGAGGGCGTCTGGCGCTTCCCGGCAGGCCTGAGCCTGGAGCCGGGTGCCGGCTTCCACATCGCCCGCAGCGCCGAGCGCTTCACCTGGGAGTTCGGCTTCCCGCCGGATCTCGCGCTGGATCGCCAGCCGACGCCGGGCGACAGCCTGCTCGTCCTGGACAACGGCGGCGACGAGCTGCTGCTCCTGGACGAGCGCGGCCGGGTCGTCGACGCCCTGGTCTGGGAGGCCGGCTGGGCCGAGGCGCAGGCGGGCTGGACGGGGCGGGCCGCCGAACCCTTCCGCTTCAACGAGTACGTCGCCGCCGAGGGCCAGGTGCTCTGGCGCAAGCGCAGCCTGGAGAGCGGCCGCCGCCTGGACACGAACAGCGCCGCCGACTGGATCGGCGACCCCTTCGACGCCGAGCTCGGCATGAGCCTGGCCTATCCGGGCTGGGACCGCGCGCGCTTCCTCGACACCGCCCGCTGCGAGGAGACGGCCGAGGTGACGGCCCTCGTCTCGCCGGACAACAGCTTCGCCGGCGTGCGCGACTTCCTGCGCGCGGCCAGGCAGAGCCTGGAGATCGAGACCTACCTGTTCACGCACGCGGCGCTGGCCGACGAGTTGGTGGCTGCCATGGAGCGCGGCGTGCGGGTGACGATGCTGCTGGACGGCGAGGTCTTCGGCGCGCGGGGCGGCACCTACGATGTCGTGCGCGCCATCGCGCGGCGCATCGACGAGCACCCCGCGGGGCGAGGAGCCGTCTTCCTCTGGCGCAACGGCGACGACCCGCGGCACACCGGCATGGATGCGGACCTGCCCGACCGCTACAACCACTGCCACCAGAAGTTCATCATCGCCGATCGCCGGCGCCTGCTCGTCGGCAGCGACAACTTCACCCAGAGCAGCCTGCCCGACGATGACAAGAGCGAGGGCACGAGCGGCGCGCGCGGAGCCTTCCTGATCACCGACGCGCCCTGCGTCGTCGAGCGCGCGATCGCCATCTGGGAAGCCGACTGCGACCCGAACCGCCAGCGCGACGTGCAGCGCTTCGTCTCCCGGGCGGGGCTCGAAGAGCGCGCGCCGCGGCCGGGCGGCGAGCGCACGGGCTACCAGCCATTGCACCCGGCGCCCTACAGCGCGCGCGAAGCGGCGCGTTTCGAGCTCTCGCAGTCGCCGGACAACGCGCTGCGTCCGGATCGCGGCACCCTCGGCCACCTGCGCGAGGCCGGGCGCGGCGATCTCGTGCTCGTGCAGCAGCAGTACGAGCGCGCCTGGTGGGGCTACGGCGAGGAGCGGGCGCCCAATCCGCGCCTGGAGGCCTATCTCGCCGCGGCGCGACGGGGCGCGCGGGTGCGCGTGCTGCTCAGCGGCGCGGGCGACGACGAAGACGGCGCCAAGAACCGCCTCACGCGGGACCGCATCAACGCGCTCGCCCAGGAGGAGGGCCTCGACCTGCGGATCGCGCTCGGCACCCTGCCCGGCGACCGGCCGGGGCGCGAGGCGCCGATCCACAACAAGCTGCTGCTCGTCAAGGCGGGGGGCGCCTACTGGTCTCACGTCGGCAGCGCGAACGGGAGCGAAACGGCCAGCCGCCTCAACCGCGAGCTGGGGTTGTCGATCGACTCGCAGCCTCTCTTCGCCTACCTCGCCGAGCTCTTCACTTCCGACTGGCTGCGGGCCGTGGGGGCCGGCGAGGACTTCGCGCCCTGAGTCGAGGCCTAGGGCGCGAGCGTGGCCTCCTCGATCATCACGGGGTAGCTGTAGCCTGAGCCGAAGTCGCGGTTGGTGGCGACGAGGCCGGTCACCGTGACGATGTCGCCGAGATTGGCGCTGCCGCTCGTGGTGATCGTGATGTCGTCCGCGCCGGCCGCCGCGCCGGCGGGCGCGCTGCCGTCGCGCAGGTGCAGCCAGTTCTTGCCCAGGATGTTCGCGTTGAACTTGACCACCTTGCCGCGCACGGTGACGCGCTTGCCGGCGAAGTCGGCCGGCTTCGCGACGAGGGTGGCGATGGCCAGGCCGCCGGCGGGCGGAGCGATGCGCTCGAGCGGCGCCGCCGACGGCGCGGGAGCGCCGGGGGCCTTGGCGGCCGGCGCAGCGGCGTGCGGGCTCGGCGCCGCCGCCGCGCCGCCGAGCTTGCGAATCTCGCCCGTGAAGTAGACGACGTCGAAGCTGCGCTTGAGGGTCTCGCTCTCGAAGTCCCGCATCGGCATCGCCATCGAGAAGGCGACCTCCTCGCCGACGGCCACCGCGAAGCGCGGCGCGGCGGCCCAGACCTCCTGCTTCCCGTCGCTGACGAGGATGTAGGTGTAGGAGTCGGTGCTCATGGTCTCCACGACCTTGCCGTGGAACTCGTCGCCATCGGCGCGGGCCGGGCCGGCCGTCAGGGGCAGCAGGGCGAGGAGGCCGAGAGCGGCGCCGAGGCGCAAGGGGCGGGGGAGCATTGTAGGTCTCCTTCTTGCAATGCGATACGGATGGCGGCCGTCCCGCGGCCTGGTGGCGGGCAGGGCGACCGAGCTAAAGTAGCAGGCCGGAGCCTGCGGGGCCAGGGCTTCCGAGCGCCGAGCCGGGAATCCCCATCCCCGTCCCCTGGCGGAAATCGCCCGTCCTTCGTATCGTAGACCCGTATCCTGACAACTCGGTCTCTTTATCACTCCGTCCCGCGCACCCCGCTGCCGCCAGGGCGGCCGTGGGTGGGACCGCCAACCCCCGATCCAGGAGGAGCGCAGCCGTGGCAGATATGATCCTCGAGAAGTTGTATCCCGTCCCCGCCGCCGTGCGCGCGAAGGCGCACGTCAACAAGGCGCAGTACGAGGCGATGTACAAGCGCTCCCTCGCGGATCCCGAGGGCTTCTGGGCGGAGATGGCCACGCGCATCACCTGGCACAGGAAGTGGGACAAGGTCCAGCAGTGGGAATTCGACACGCCGGACATCAAGTGGTTCATCGGCGGCCAGCTCAACGTCAGCTACAACTGCCTGGACCGCCACGTCGAGGCCGGCAACGGGAACAAGACCTCGATCATCTGGGAGGGCGAGAACGGCGACGCCCGCAAGTACACCTACGCCAGCCTGCTCGCCGAGGTGAAGAAGTTCGCCAACGTGCTGAAGGCCAAGGGCGTCGTGAAGGGGGATCGCGTCTGCATCTACATGCCGATGGTGCCCGAGCTGGCGATCGCGATGCTCGCCTGCACGCGCATCGGCGCCATCCACAGCATCGTCTTCGGCGGCTTCAGCGCGGACAGCCTGAAGGATCGCATCAACGACAGCGCCTGCAAGGTGCTGGTGACCACGGACGCCAGCTACCGCGGCGCCAAGGTCGTCCCGCTCAAGGCCAACGCCGACGAGGCGCTGCGCAACACGCCGAGCATCCAGACCTGCGTCGTCTACAATCGCGCGAACCACCCGGTGGACATGAAGGCCGGCCGCGACGTCTGGTGGCACGAGGAGATGGCCAAGGCGGAGGCCGAGTGCCCGCCGGTCTGGATGGACGCCGAGGACCCGCTCTTCATCCTCTACACCAGCGGCTCGACGGGCAAGCCCAAGGGCGTGCTGCACACGACGGGCGGCTACCTGGTCTACGCCGCGCTCACCCACGAGCTGGTCTTCGACTACCAGGACGGCGACGTCTACTGGTGCACGGCGGACATCGGCTGGGTGACGGGGCACAGCTACATCGTCTACGGGCCGCTGGCCAACGGCGCCAACACGATCATGTTCGAGGGCATCCCGAGCTACCCCGACTTCGGCCGCTTCTGGCAGGTGGTCGAGAAGTACAAGGTGACGATCTTCTACACCGCGCCGACGGCGATCCGCGCCTGCATGCGCGAGGGCGACGAGTGGCCGCGCAAGTACGATCGCAGCAGCCTGCGCATCCTCGGCACGGTGGGCGAGCCGATCAACCCCGAGGCCTGGCGCTGGTACTACGATGTCATCGGTGAAAGACGCTGTCCTATCGTCGACACTTGGTGGCAGACCGAGACCGGCGGCATCCTGATCACCCCGCTGCCCGGCGCGATCGATCTCAAGCCCGGCAGCGCGACGCTGCCCTTCTTCGGGGTCGTGCCCGTGCTGATGGACGCCGAGGGCAAGGTGATCGAGGGCCCCGGCAGCGGCAACCTCTGCATCAAGCAGCCCTGGCCGGGCATCATGCGCACGGTCTACGGCGACCACAAGCGCTTCTTCGAGACCTACTTCTCGGCCTACAAGGGCATGTACATGACCGGCGACGGCTGCCGCCGCGACGAGGACGGCTATTACTGGATCACCGGCCGCGTGGACGACGTCATCAACGTCAGCGGCCACCGCATGGGCACGGCCGAGGTCGAGAGCGCGCTGGTCAGCCACCCGAAGGTGGCCGAGGCTGCCGTGGTTGGCTACCCGCACGAGATCAAGGGCCAGGGCATCTACGCCTACGTGACCTTGAACCAGGGCGAGCAGTACACGGACGCGCTGAAGAGGGAGCTGGTCGGCCACGTGCGCAAGGAGATCGGCCCCATCGCGGCGCCGGACGTGATCCACTGGGCGCCCGGTCTGCCCAAGACCCGCTCGGGCAAGATCATGCGCCGTATCCTGCGCAAGATCGCCGAGGGCACGCCCGACCAGATCGGCGACACCTCGACGCTGGCCGATCCGAGCGTCGTGGACAACCTGCTGGCGGAGATGAAGCGTTAGGGCGCTCGCTCGCGGCCTCTCGCGCGCGAAACAACGCGCGCGACCCGGCCGCGAGCTCGCTTGCGCGGCAACGAAGAGCCCCCGTCACATCCCGGCGGGGGCTCTTCGTTGCCATGGACGTGTGCCGGGCCGGGTAAGAAAAGCTAGACATGATGTATGAAATCCTTTACATTCGGATCGCGAGCTGCTAGCGTCAAGCCTCCCCTTCCAGAGGAGACCTCCCATGTCCACCCAGCAGAAGTCCGCCCTCTACCAGCTTTTCTTCGGGCTCGCGAGCGTTGCGCTCTACGCCGGCTTGCGGATCGCCGTGAGCGCGAAGGTGGCGCCGGCCGCCTTCGCCATCCTCGCACCCATCGGCCTGGTGCCCTTCCTCTTCCGGCACGAAGTGGCGGACGAGCGGGAGCGCTACCTGGCCCGTAACGCGTTGGTCGTCGGCTACACCGCTTCGTACCTCTTCGTGTTCGCGATGTGCATGGGCGCGTGGTTCTCGGGCTTCCTCCGTGGCGAGACCCAGGTGGACATCGATCTGCTGCCGCTGATCGCCGTGGGCACCTGCGCCACCTTTCTCATCGTCCGCGCGGCGGTCCTGCTCCTCATCGCCCCGCGGGCCGTGGATCTCTCGCGATGACGCCGCCGCCCATCGGCAATCGCATCCGCCGCTTGCGCTTCGAACATGGCGAGATGACCCAGCAGGAGCTGGCTGCGCGCTGCGGCGTTTCGCGGCAGACGATCCTGGCCCTCGAGGCCGGTCGCTACGGGCCGAGCCTGGCGCTAGCCTTTCGCATCGCCCGGATCTTCGCCACGACCGTCGAAGCTGTCTTCACCTGGGCGGGCGAGGAGGACACCCGCCAACCGCCGCGCTAGAGATCCGGACGCTGGCGACCCTGACCGCTGGTTGCGACCTGCGGCCATCGGCTCAGGACGCGCCGCGGCCGAATTGCGCCTTCTCCTGTTCGAGATTGAGTGCCCGCACGGGGTAGGGGATGACGATTCCCTCGGCGGCGTAAGCGCGCAGCAGCCCCCTGATGAACTCGTGCTTGAGCAGGAAGCTGTCCGCGTAGGCGTCCCCGCGCAGGACGACATTGAAGTGGATGCCCGATTCGCCGAGGCCGGTGTAGCGCAGCGCCGGCTCGAAATCGGCGACGCCGCCGGGCGCCGTGCGCAGCACCGCGTGCGCGACGGCGAGCGTCACCGCCTCGACACGCTCCAGATCGCTGGCGTAGTGGACGCTGACCGGCACGATGACGGACAGGTCCGGCGTCGGCCGCGAGTAGTTCGTCACCACGCTCTGCGCGAGCCGGTTGTTCGGGATGAGGACGAAGTTGTTCGGCAGCGTCTGGATGCGCGTCACCCGCCAGTGGATGTCCTCGACGACGCCCTCTTCGCTCGACTCCAGCTTGATCATGTCGCCGACGCGGATGTTGCCGGCCAGGGTCAGCTGCATGCCGGCGAAGAGGTTGGAGAGCGTGTCCTGGAGGGCGAGCGCCACGGCGAGGCCGCCGATACCCAGCGTCGTCAGCACCGGCGTGATCGAGATGCCGAGATTGCTGAGCAGCACCAGCCCGCCGACCGTGAAGGCCACGATGCGGACGGCGTAGCGCACCACGCCCGTGGCGGGGGCGGCGCTCGTCGCGCCCCCCGGTCCCTTCAGGAACTCCGTGCCCAGGTTGGCGGCCCAGACGGTGATCGCGACGATGAGCGCCGAGACGAGCAGCTTGGTGGCGATCGCGGCCAGGGCCGGCGGCAGCTGCAGGATGCGCGCGGCGATGAAGAGCCCGCCGAGCAGCAGCCAGATCGGGAGGGCACGGGCGAGCGAGGCGACGATGACGTCGTCCAGGTGGGAGGAAGTCGCCTGCGCGAGGCGCGCCAGCCGCGCCAGCAGCCAGCGGCGCAGGCCGAGCCCGAGCAGGAGCATCAGCACGACGACGGCGCCTGCGCTGATCAGTGCGGCGGCAGTCTGATTCCAGTCCATGCAGCGTCCCCCTGGCTAACGGCGCGTCGGGGCGCTCCGCGCCGCCACGCGCCTTCTTAGCACATTGTCGCGCCGGGGGGAACCCGCGGCCGCCCGCGGCAGCGGTCTCAACCCGCCAGCTTCAGCTGGGCGGCGGGTCCCTGCGGATCGGCGGCGAAGCCGGCCGTGTCCGCGAGGACGGCCGCGAGATCCAGGCCAAGGGTCGCCTCGCCCGCGGCGGCGGCATGGCGACGGGCCCGGCGCAGCAGGCTCTGGGCGCCGCGGCGGTGACTGAGCTCGACCTGCAAATGGACCGCCGCGCACTGGATCAGGGCCTGCAGGCAGTGTCCCACCGGCGTCCGCCGGCCAGAAGCATGCCAGAGCCCCTCGAAGACCTCGTGGGCTTCCCACCAGAAGCGGTGGTTGAAGAGGTCCACGGCGTAGAGGAAGTCGGCATTGGATCGCCAGTCCGCCGCACTCAGAGTGGCCGGCGCCGGCGGCGGCAGCCCGTAGGAATGGCCGGCCGGGTCGCGCGTGGGGTGGATGCCCCGGCCGGGGAGGAACCGGTAGGGGGGCAGGGGGCGATCCGTGTGGCGTTCCGGTTCCGACATGGAGTCGATCCTGGCCATTGCAGGCAAGGAGCCGGATCCCGCGACCCGGCTCCTGCGACTGCCTGCGGCGAGAGCGGCTAGCGCTGCTTGCCGGCGCTGCGGAGGCTCTCCTCGAAGATGGTGACGCCTGCGGTCCACCAGGGTCCCTCGCCGCTATCGACCACCACTCGGTTGCGGGAGACGACGCTGAGCTCGCCCTGCGCGCTGACGACGAGATCGAAGACGTGCCAGTAGTCCTCGTAGTAGGAGCCCTCGTCATCATAGCCGCCACCGTCGTGGAAGGTGCCGGAGGCGGTGTTGGCGTTCCAGGTGCGATAGATGCCGCTCGCCTGCAAGGTGACGCGGGTCGGCGAGGCGGCGATCGTGGTCAGACCGCCGTAGTGGTGCACGTAATAAGAGTAGGTGCCGGGGTAGAGCTTCGTGCCCGAGACGATTTCGGGGCCGAAGCCGTCCGTGGCGTCGGTGTTGAGATTGGTGTAGGGATCCGCGGCCAGGCTGCCCTCGCTGAAGTAGCAGATGTGGTAGAAGTCGTAGGTCGGGTTCCAGGTCATGGGAATGAGCAGGTGGGAGTCCAGATCCTCCGGTTCCGCCCCCCAGCTCAAGGTGATCGAGAAGGCCGGCGAATCGAGTACGAGCGGGTTGGGCAGGGCCTGGGTGTTCTCGCTTCCGACGGCGAGGGTTTCCGACTGGCTGGCGATGCTCCCCCGGATCGCCTGCAGCGCCGCCGAGCACTCCTTGATCGCGCGGACGCTGAAGCTGCCATCCGCGCCGGAGTAGACCTGATCGGCGAAGGCGCAGTCGATGCCCTGCGAGTAGACCCGCGCCCCGACCACCGGCTGGCCGGCATCGTTCTGAACCTGTCCAGTGACCTGGCAGATGTCCGTCGTCGGCAGGTCCCAGTTCCAGATGCCGACCTGCTGGACCTGGCCGACGTAGGTGTCGCCGACGAGGGTCGCTTCGCCCTCCTCCACCCAGACGCCTCGCTCCTGGTCGAAGTACCACATTGGAATCGTGGCCTGCGCGAAACGCAGCGCACCCGATGGCATCCGCAGGCTGAGTTCGGCCTGGGCGCCGTTGGCCAGGAAGAGCGCCTCGCCGGCCGCGCCGCGCAGCGCGACGCCCATGAACCCGTAGGAAACGAAGGGAACGGTGCCGCCGCCCGCCGCTTCGCCCTCGAAGTCGCCCGGGAAGGCATTGTAGAAGTAGTCGTCCTCGGGCAAGGCGGCAGCCAGCTGCACGGAGGCCGTGCCCGCGTAGGGAGCACCGGCGGCGGTCACGAGGGCGTTGGCCGGGAAGCTGGCCGTGCCGTCGCCGTCGGCGGTGCTCGCGGAGCCGCCGGCTGCGGCATCGATGTTCTGCTCGGCCACGGGCAGGAGTTCCACGCTGGGCAGATGGGTCGTATCGCCAGCGAGGATGTCCACCCGGCGGTAGGCGCTGAAGTAGCCCTCCATGGCCAGGCCGAGCACGGCGTTGGCGGCGGCCGGCACGTCGGTGAAGACGAACCAGCCATCCTCGTTCGTCGGGGCCGTGCGCCCGCCGAGGGTGACGGTCACACCCTCGAGGGCGTAGCCCTGCGCCTCCGTCACCACTCCGCTGACGGAACCAACGGCTGACTCGTCGTTGGGAGCCATCGGCTTGTCGTCGTCGGAACAGGCAATCCCCAGCAGCATGAGCGTGACCAGCATCGATCGCGTAAACGCTATCGCCTTCATTCCTGTCTCCGTCCTTTCTGGGTTCCACGCGCGCAGCCCGCGGAGAGAAACGCCAAGCCGGAACGAGCATGGACCCCCTGGCGGCCGGGGTCAATAGTTCCGCCGGGGACGCAGGGCAGGATCGCGTCCCTGTGATCGGGTAGGAGCGCTCGCGCCGACGCCCGGGGGCTAGCGCAGCCGGCTCGGCGTCATGCCGCCCTCGTGGCAGTCGTGGCAGACGGGCGTCGCCGCGTAGTCCTTGCCCGGATGGCAATCGTCGCAGTCGAGTCCCAGGTGGAACTCGCGCAGATCGACACCCACCGTGCCAGCGTGGTCGAAGCTTGCCGCGTTGAAGTCGTCGGCGCCCCAGTCACCGTGGCAGCCGTGGCACTCGCGCGGCATGTGCCCGTGGGTTCGGCGCTCATCGTGGCAGCGGTCGCAGGCGAGCTCCTGATGGTAGCTCTTCAGGGGCATGCCCGTGAGCGCGTGATCGAAGACCCGGTCCTCCGTCTGGGAATGGCAGGTGCTGCAGCGGCCGACGTTGTGGCATTTCGTGCAGGTGTTGACGTTGCTGAAGTTGTGCAGTCGCGGCGAGAACTTGCTGGTGTTGCTGTGGTGGCAGGCGGAGCACTGGTCGCTGTGGTGGCATTCGAAGCAGCTGAGCCCGTACTTCTGCGTGTGCGTCCGGTGGTCGAAGACCACGTAGGGGCCCGGCTCGTAGCTGGTCTTGAAGTTGATCACCTTCGGTTCCTCGCGGTGCTCGAAACCGCTCGTCTGCTCCTTCTTCTTGGGCGGCATCGCCGTCGGCGTGGCGGTGCCGCGGGGCGCATGGCAGATCTCGCAGCTGGTCTCCTCGCTCCACTCCTTGTGGCAGAACATGCACTGCCGGTGGTAGGCCGTCTTGAGGTCCGGCACGCCGACGTGGCGCCCCGACAGATGCGCCGGATGGCAGCCGTAGCAGTTCCCCACCCAGCCCTGCTGGTTGGCGTGGTGGCAGAGGCGGCAACTCGAGCCGCCCATGCCGGACATCTTCGCGTGCTGCGCGTGGTTGAAGATGACCGGCTCGTAGCGGTCCACGAGCTGGTCGAGCACGCAGGTCTCGGGCAGGTCCATGGCCGCGAAGTCCGACCAGGTCGGCTGATTGCCCGTGCGCGGGCAGTCGCTGAGGCAGGGCTGCTCTGGCGTTGGCTGGTCGCAGTTGTGGCACTTGATGCAGTCCGCGCCGAAGGCGGCGGCGGGCAGCGCCAGGAGCGCCAGCGCGAGGAGCGCGCGGAAGGCGTTCATGCGTGACCTCCCTCTTCGCCTGCCGGCAGCACCGGCAGGTAGGTGACGGCGAGGCGGTAGACGAGGACGAAGGTCGCCACCAGGCCCGCGGAGACCGCCCACTCGCCGAGCGAGGGGAGATAGGGGCCGTCCGCATAGGGCGGGCGGTAGGCGACGATGAAGACGTTGATGCGGTTGACGGCCACGCCGAGCACCATGCCGGCGGCGCCGGCGAAGAGCCAGCCGGGCCGGCGGCGCAGGGCCGGCAGCGTGAAGACGAGGAGCGGGAGCAGGAGCCCGACGAGCAACTCGCCCCAGAACGCATAGGCGACCGGCCGCGCCGTGAAGGCGCCGGCCCAGGCCTCGCGCAGGATGAGATCGCCGATCTTGAAGATGGCGTAGAGGGCGACGAGCGGGGCGGCGATGCGCGCGAGCGGTGCGAGCAGGTGCATCTCCAGGGACCGCCCGAAGCCGCGCGAGGCCAGCATCGACTCGAAGATCACCATCGGCAGGCCGACGGCGAAGGCCGAGAGCAGGAAGAGCAGGGGCAGCAGGGGCGTCCACCAGAGCGGGTCCATCTTGCTGGGTGCGATGACCATCAGGTTGCCCAGCGAGGACTGGTGCAGGCAGGAGAGCACGATGCCCGCGATGATGAAGAGGAAGAGCACCCGGTCCAGGAAGCGCTTGAGCCCGCCGGCCAAGCGGCGCGCGCGACTGCCCGGGCGGAGCACCTGCTCGAGGCGCTCGAGGGCGATCGGCGCGAACTCCACGTAGAGCACAGACAGATAGAGCATCACGCAGATGCCGACCTCGAAGAGCACCGAGTTGCCGTTCCACATCGAGGGCAGGATGGGATGCCAGACCGCCCAGTAGCGGCCGAGGTCGGCGAGCAGGCCCAGCACGACGAAGGTGTAGCCGAGCGCGGCCGTCAGCAGGGCCGGTCGGATCGCCGCGTGGAAGCGCTCCTTGCCGAAAACGTAGACGAGCGCGGCGCTCGTGAAGCCGCCCGCGGCGAGGGCGACGCCCGTGGCGACGTCGAAGCCGATCCAGAGGCCCCAGGCGTACCGGTCATCGAGGTTCGTCGTGCTGCCGATGCCGTAGAGGAAACGGCGGGCGCCGAAATAGGCGCCGAAGGCCATCACGGCCAGGGTGAGCAGCATGCCCCGCGTGCGCAGGGGATGGAAGATCGGCCGGGCGGCGTGGCTGGTCATTCCTCACCGGCGCCGCGCCGATTGAGCCACATGATGCCGCCGAGCAGGGAGTAGAGCGCGACGGGCGGGAAGAAGTGCTTGAAGACCGCGTGCTGCACGCGTTCGGTGTAGTGGCCCGGCGCCTGCGCCCC
>VGXI01000071.1 GCA_016873475.1 bacterium
GAGCACTACGCGCGCATCGTCACCGAGAAGGCGACCCTGCGCCGCATGATCGAGATCAGCGGCGAGATCGTCGAGAGCTGCTTCGAGGCGCGCGACGAGGCGATGGACATCCTCGACCGCGCCGAGTCCTCGATCCTCGCCGTCAGCCAGGGCCGCCTGCGCCAGGGCTTCCTGCCCATCAACGAGATCCTGAAGGCCACCTTCCAGAATATCCAGCGCGTCTACGACAGCAAGACGCACATCACGGGCGTCGCCACCGGCTACGATCGGCTGGACCTGCTCACGGGCGGCCTCCAGCCGTCGGACCTGATCATCGTCGCCGGCCGGCCGAGCATGGGCAAGACGAGCTTCGTGCTCAACGTCGCCCAGCACGCGGCGATCGAGGAGAAGAAGAGCATTGCCGTCTTCTCGCTCGAGATGAGCAAGGAGCAGCTCGTGCAGCGCCTGCTCACCGCCGAGGCGCGCATCGACGCCCACAAGCTGCGCACCGGCAACCTCAAGGACGCCGACTGGCCGCTGCTCACCCAGGCCGCCGGACAGCTCGCCGAGGCGCCGATCTACATCGACGACACGCCGGCGATCAGCGTGCTCGAGATGCGCGCCAAGGCACGCCGCCTGCAAGCGCAGAAGGGCCTGGACCTGATCATCATCGACTACCTTCAGCTCTGCCGGGCGATCAGCCGCGCCGACAACCGCCAGCAGGAGATCAGCGAGATCAGCCGCGGCATGAAGGCCCTGGCCAAGGAGCTGAGCGTGCCGGTCGTCGCGCTCAGCCAGCTCAGCCGCGCGCTCGAGAGCCGTACGGACAAGCGCCCGCTGCTGTCGGACCTCCGCGAATGCGTGACGGGCGACACCTTGGTCTGTCTCGCCGATGGCCGTCGGCTGCCGATCCGCGAGCTCGTCGGGCAGACGCCGGAAGTGCTGGCCACCGATGGCAACGGCAAGGTGATCTCGGCGGAGAGCGATCTCGTCTGGAGCACAGGCATCCGGCCGGTCTTTCGCATCCGCCTCGCTTCCGGCCGGCAGCTGCGCGCGACGGCCGAGCATCGCGTGCTAACCGGGCAGGGTTGGCGACGAGTCGAGGCAATCGCTGTCGACGATCGCCTGGCGATCGCCCGGCACTTGCCCGAGCCTCGCTTCGCGGAACGCTGGCCGGAGCGGCGCGTTGCTCTGCTCGGCCAGCTAATCGGCGATGGCAGCTACCTGAGTGGTCAACCGATGCGCTACACGACGGCCGCGGAGGAGAATTCGCGGCTCGTCGCCGAAGCGGCCAGCGCCGAGTTCGGTGCGCAGGTCAAGCGATTCGCTGGCCGCGGGCGCTGGCATCAGCTCCTCATCAGCGGGAATGGCAATCGCTGGCACCCTTGCGGCGTGAACCGCTGGCTGCGCGAGCTCGGGATCTTCGGCCAGCGCTCCCACGAAAAGCGTGTGCCAACGGCGGCCTTCCGCCTGTGCGACGAGCAAGTTGCGCTGCTGCTCAGGCATCTCTGGGCGACTGACGGTACGATCGCGGTGCGCAGGCCGGGCGCGCGCGGCAGCCATGCGGTGAGCTTCAGCACCTGCAGTCCGGGATTGGCCGCAGATGTCGCAGCGCTGCTGTTGCGGCTTGGCATCGTCGCCCGCACCCAGGTCGTCAGCGGGGCTGCTGGACGCCCCGTCCACATGGTGGCGGTGCGTGGGGGAGGAGCGCAGCAGCGCTTCCTCGACAGCGTGGGCGCCTTTGGTCCGCGGGTCGCTCCGGCTGCTGCCCTGCGGCAGGCGATTGCGGATCGCCGGCCGAATCCCAATGTCGACACCCTGCCCTCCACTGTGTTCGCGGAAGTGAAGGCGCTCATGGCGGCCGCGGGGATCTCGCAGCGACGCATGGCGGCCATGCGTGGCACCGCCTACGGCGGCGCTGCTCACTTCAAGTTCGCCCCTTCGCGCGCGACGGTCGCCGACTACGCTGAGCACCTTGACAGCGACAGCTTGAGGCGCCAGGCAGCGAGCGACCTCTTCTGGGACCGCATCGTCGCCATCGAACCGGACGGCGAGGAGGAGGTCTTCGACCTCACCGTGCCGGGACCGGCGAACTGGCTCGCCGACGGCATCGTCAGTCACAACTCCGGCGCGCTCGAGCAGGACGCGGACGTCGTGATGTTCATCTACCGGCCTGAGGTCTACGACAAGGACGACGAAGAGCTCGAAGGCCAGGCCGAGCTGATCATCGGCAAGCAGCGCAACGGGCCGATCGGCACCGTGCCGCTCTTCTTCGTCAAGGAGTACACGCGCTTCGAGAACCCGGCCCGCGGGGACGACTACTATGCCTGAGCTGGAGGCGGGCGCGCCGGCCGTGACCGACGCCCTCAACGCGGTGCTCCTGCAGCGCATCGAGGTGGCGCCGGGCCTGCTGATCATGCGCGTGGCGCCCGAGGGCTGGGAACTGCCCGCCTTCAGGCCCGGGCAGTTCGCCGTGCTCGGACTGCCGGGCCGCGCGCCGCGCTACCGACTGGCCGATCCCGAGGACGAGCCCGCGCCTCCGGACAAGCTCATCCGCCGCGCCTACTCGGTGGCCTCCTCGTCACTGGATCGGCAGTACCTCGAGGTCTACGTGATCCTCGTCCGCTCGGGGGCGCTGACGCCGCGTCTTTTCGCGCTCGCGCCGGGCGACCGCCTCTTTCTCGGCAGGAAGATCACGGGGCTCTTCACGCTGGACAGCGTGCCCAAGTCGGCGCATCTCGCGCTTGTTGCCACGGGCACCGGCCTCGCGCCCTACATGAGCATGCTGCGCAGCGAGCTGCTCTGCGACGCCGCGCGCAAGGTGGCCGTGCTGCTCGGCGCACGGCACTCCTGGGACCTCGGCTACCGCGGCGAGTTGATCACAATGACGCGCCTGTGCCCGAGCTTCAGCTACCTGCCGATCATCAGCCGTCCGGATGACGAGCCCATCCCCTGGTCGGGGCCAACCGGCCACGTGCAGGACCTCTGGCGCGGCGGTGCCCTCGCGGCCGCCTGGGGCTTGGCGCCGAGCCCAGCGACGACGCACGTGCTCCTCTGCGGCAGCCCGGCGATGATCGAGGGCATGGTCGCCCTGCTCGAGGCCGAGGGCTACAGCGAGCACACGAAGAAGGAACCCGGGCAGATCCACGCGGAGCGCTACTGGTAGCATGCAATTCGAAGTTCGCCGCCTGGACGCCGCCGCCCGCGAGGACTTCTTCCGCCTTCACTCGGCGGCCAACGAGCACGACTGGTGCTTCTGCGTGGCCTGGTGGGTGGAGAGCTTTGCGGGTTGGGGCGAGCGCCGCGCGGATCAGAACCGCGCCCTGCGCGAGGCGCTCTTCGCCCGCGGCGAGAGCGACGGTTACTTGCTCTACGCCGCCGGCGAGCCCGTCGCCTGGTGCCAGTGCGCGCCGCGCGATCGCCTCGCGCACCTCGCCGGGCGCTACACGGAAGATCCCAACCCCGGCGCCTTCGCGCTGGGTTGCTTCTTCACGGCGCCGGCTTGGCGGGAGAAGGGCTGCGCGCGCGCCCTGCTCAGCGCCGTGATCGCCGACCTGCGCAGCCGCGGCGTGAAGCGGCTCGAGGCCTTTCCGCGCGGCGCCGGCCGCCTGCCCGACGGAGAGGTCTGGACGGGCCCCGCCGGCCTCTACGCCGAGTTCGGCTTCCAGGCCGAAGCGGTGTTCGGCAGCGTCACGCGCTACGCCCTGGCGCTGGCCTAGCGCTCCCGGCGCACCGGCACACCGAAGGCATACCGCGGTCAGGCCGGCTCGGCTATACTCGGGACACTCCGGCAAAGGGGTCTGCCATGCGCTGTGCGCTCTGCCTCGCCCTTCTCGTCGCGGCTGCCCGCGCGGCAGCGCCCGCCACCGCGGCGAACCTGCACCCCGTCCTCGCCGAGCGCCTCGCGCTCGCTCCCGCCGACAGCCTGTTCAGCGTGATCGCCCTGCTCGAGGAGCAGGCGCCGGTCGCCGCGCTGAGCCGCGAGCTGGCCGCCGGCGGTGCCGATCGCGCCGCGCAGCACCGCGCGGTGATCGAGAGCCTGCGGGAGACCGCTGCGCGCACTCAGGCCCCGCTGCTCGCCTGGCTGGCGACCGAGCGGGCGGCTGGTCGCATCGCCGGCTACACGCCGCACTGGATCGCGAACCTGGTGGTGGTGGCCGCCCCGCCGGCCGGCATCGCTGCCCTGGCCGCGCGGGGCGAAGTGTCCTTCGTCGAATCCAACTTCCGCGCCGAGCCTCAGGAGCGGAACGCGCCGGCCGCGGCGCCCCTGCCCAGCATCGGCGTGACGACGGGCATCCGCGCGATCGGCGCCGATCGCGTCTGGCGCGAACTCGGCATCACCGGCGAGGGCGCGCTCGTAGCGGTGCTCGACACTGGTGCCGACGCCCTGCATCCCGCGCTTGCGGCGCGCTGGCGCGGCCTCTTCGCGCCGGCCAGCGAGTGCTGGCTCGACCTGCTCGGCGTCTCGCCCGTGCTGCCCGTGGACCCGATGAATCACGGCACGCACGTGCTGGGCACGATCGCCGGCTGCGCGCCCGGCGACAGCATCGGCGTCGCGCCGGAGGCGCTCTGGATCGCGACCAACGCCATCGGTCAGGGCGTGGGCAGCGCCTTCGACAACGACGTCATCGCCGCCTTCGCCTGGCTCGCCGATCCCGACGGCGATCCCGACACCCTGGACGACGTGCCCGACCTCGTGATGAGCGCCTGGGGGGTGAACGAGGTCCTCGGCTACGCCGATTGCGACAGCCGCTGGTGGACGGTGATCGACCACTGCGAAGCCGCGGGCGTCGTCTGCCTCTTTGCGGCGGGCGGCGACGGCCCCGCCCCTGGCAGCATTCGCTCGCCGGCCGATCGCGCGAGCACGGCGCTGAGCAGCTTCGCCATCGGCGCCGTCGACGCCAGCGACCCCGCCGACTGGCCCTATCCGCTGACCAGTTTCTCGAGCCGCGGTCCCTCGGGCTGTGCGGCGCCGCCGGAGCTCCGGATCAAACCCGAGCTGGTGGCGCCCGGCGTCGGAGTGATCTCCTCGATAGCGGGCGGTGGCTACGCGGTCTGGAGCGGCACGGCCGCGGCCGGCGCGCACGCGGCGGGCGTGGTCGCCCTCATGCGCAGCGCGAATCCGGAGCTCGGCGTGGAGGCGATCAAGCAGATCCTGCTCGCGACCGCGCGCGACGAGGGCCCAGCGGGAGACGACAACGGCTACGGTCGAGGTTGCGTCGATGCCTTCGCCGCCGTTCAGCAAGCGCTTGCGGGCGGACCGACAGCGGCGCCGGTGGATCCGGCGGCACCGGGCCTCCTCGCTGTCCGGCCCAATCCCTTCCGCCCGCGAGGCGGCGAGCTCGCGCTGAGCTTCGCGCTGGGAGCGCCGGCCTGGGTCGAACTGGGCGTCTTTGACGTCGCGGGTCGCCGCGTGCGGCGGCTCGCGGCCGGCGAGCTGCCCGCCGGCGAGCACACGGCGCGCTGGGATGGCCGCGATGAGCGCGGCCGGCCGGCCGCCGCCGGCGTCTATCTCTGTCGCCTGCATGCCGGCGCGGCCAGCCGCGCGCTGCGCATCGTGCTGCTTCGCTGAGTCCTTACATGATCAGAACCAGCTTGCGCGTCTCCGTGAAAGTCTCCGCCTGCAGGCGCGCGAAGTAGACGCCCGCCGGCAGCGCCTCGGCCTGCCAGACGATGGCCCGTGAACCCGCGGCTTGTGGCTCGTCCGCGAGCAGCGCGACGCGCCGTCCGCTGGCGTCGAAGACCTCCAGGCGCACGTGGCTGGCCCGGGGCAGGTCGTAGCTCAGGGTCGTCGTCGGGTTGAAGGGGTTGGGGAAGGCCTCGCCGAAGGCGTAGCGCGTCGGCAGGGCCGGCGTATCGTCGACCGGCGAGTTCACCCAGTAGATCAGGGCGTTGTGTGCCGCGTTCGTCCAGGGGCTGTAGGTGACGAAGCCGAGGGCGGCATCGTCCGGGTCGTGCCGGATCTTGCCCTCGATGGCCGCCTCGCTGGTCGTTCCCCAGTAGACGTAGCGCGCCTGGATGTTCGCGCTGCCGTTGCGCAGGTCGCGCTCAGGATTCGCGCCACCGTTGCTGTGGACGTCGGTCCATTCGGTGAGGCCGCTGCCGAAGACCGGCTGGCAGACCCCGTTCAAGTAGATGCCGTACTGCAAGTTGTCCGTGACACTGCAGCGCGTGAACTGCGGACTCGCGTTGGTTGCGTAGACGCCGTAGTTGTTGAGGCGCAGCGTGCAGCTCTCGCAGGGTGCCGTTGATGTTCAGGTAGGCCCCATTGTCGAAGCGCAGTTCGCAGCCGGCCTGAATCGTCAGCGTGGCTACGGCACTCACCTCGCAGCTGCCGACGACGATGTGCGGGCTGCCGGCCAGGGTCCAGGTCGTGTTCGTCGAGATCGTCTCATTGGTGTGGATGGTGTCCGCGCGCAGGGCCGGCGCGAAGGCGACCAGAGCCGCCAGCACGCAAATTCCATTTTTCAGTAGCGCAATCAGACGCGACATGAGGATCTCCTCGTGCAGTGGTAGTTTGGCTGTCGGCTGGGATGGCTGCCTGCAGCTCACTGAGAGCCTATCACGGCGCAGCATTCCTGACCAGAGAGCGCCACGCCCGAAGCGCAGCCTGCACCCAATTCTTGCTGCAAGTAGGGATCCTTGCTGCAATCCCGCTTCAAGACAATCGGATCCGCCTCGCCGCGAGGCGCAGCAGCGCCTGCCGCCCGGCCGGATGCTGGGACACGCGCTGGCGCCAAGCGCTGGCGCCAAGCGCTGGCGCCAAGAATGACCGGGCGACGCCATTGCTGGCTGCGCCCAGGCGATCGCGCGGGCAGCCGAGAGGCTCCCGAAACATCTCGCTGACGCTGGGAATCCGCCTGTGGTACAATGACTTCGCCACGCCTTGAACTCAGCGACCCCGGCCACCCGCCAGCTCGCTGCCCAACCGCCATCGAACCGGCGCCCGGCGCCGGCGCACACGCAGATGCGAGGATCTCGGAGGAGGAAGCTCATGCATCTCGTCAAAGCCTTTGCCTTGACGGCCCTGCTGCTCCTGCCCGCCCTGGCTTCCGCGGGGGAAATCCACCCCGCCCTAGCCACGCGGATGGACGCGGCCCCCGCCGATGAGGCAATCAAGGTCATCGTCACCATGACCGAGCAGGCGCCTCTCGCCACGCTCAACCAGCAGCTCAAAGTCGAGCGCGCCAGCCTAGACCGGCGGCACCGGGAGGTCGTCCTCGCGCTGCAGGACGTCGCTCGCTCCCAGACCTCCCTGCGCGCCTGGCTGGACAGCCAGCTCGCGACCGGCGCCGTGCTGGGCTACACGCCCTACTGGATCGCCAACCTGATCGTCGTCTCCGCGACGCCGGGGGCCATCGCGGCCATCGCCGCGCGCCCTGACGTCGCCTTCATCGAGCTGGACTTCGAGCCCGAGCTGATCTCGCCGATCATGACCCCCGGCCTCGACAGCGAGACCAGCGAGCGGGGCACGCGCGGCATCGGCGTGCCTCCTGGCGTGCGGGCGCTCAGAGCCCCGCAGGTCTGGTACGAGCTGGGCATCACGGGCGCCGGGCGCATCGTCGCCAACCTCGACACGGGCGTTCAGGGCAGCCACCCCGCCCTCGCGGCCCGCTGGCGTGGCACCCATGCCCCGGCCAGCCACTGCTGGCTCGACGTGCTCGGCGGCGGCACCACCTTCCCCGTCGACAACTACGGCCACGGCACGCACGTGATGGGTACACAGACCGGTCTGGCACCGGATGACAGCATCGGCGTCGCCCCCGGCGCCGAGTGGATCGCCTGCAACGCCATCGACCAGGGCGTCGGCGGCGCCTTTGACAACGACGTCATCGCCGCCTTCGAGTGGTTCGCCGATCCCGATGGCAACCCGAACACCACGAACGACGTGCCGGACGTCGTGCAGAACTCCTGGGGCATCAACGAGGGCTTCGGCGGCGGCTACACCGACTGCGATACGCGCTGGTGGGCCGTGATCGACGGCTGCGAGGCCGCGGGCGTCGTCGTCACCTTCTCCGCTGGCAACGAAGGTCCCTCGAGCACCAGCCACCGCTCGCCGGCCGATCGCGCCACGACGATCTACAACTGCTTCGCCGTCGGCGCCGTCGATGCGACGAACTACAACTGGCCCTACCCGATCGCGAGCTTCTCGAGCCGTGGCCCCACGGGCTGCAACGTGGCGCCCGCGCTCAAGCTGAAGCCCGAGGTCTCCGCTCCCGGCGTGGACGTCTACTCGTCCGTGCCCGGCGGCGGCTACAGCAGCGCCTACAGCGGCACCTCGATGGCCGGTCCGCATGTGGCCGGAATCGTCGGCCTGATGCGCGAGGCCAACCCCGACCTCGACGTCGACACGATCAAGCAGATCCTGATGGACACGGCCCGCGATGAGGGCACGGCCGGCGAGGACAACACCTACGGCTGGGGCTTCGTCGACGCCTACGCCGCCGTCCTCGCCGCGATGGAGGGCTTCGGTTCGCTCGAGGGCTACGTGCGCAACGCCAGCTACGGCAACGCGCCGCTGCCCGGCGCGACGGTCGCTCTCGATGGCACGACCTTCGACTGGAACACCGACGGCACCGGCTTCTACCACGGCTCGGCCAGCGCGAACACCTACACCGCGCGCGCCAGCATGCCGGGCTTCGCCGATCAGACCGCGACCGTGACCGTCAACGACGGCGCCGTCACCGTGCAGAACTTCGCGCTCACGGACATCGCGGGGCCGAACCTCTCGAACCTGACGCCGGGTGGCAGCACGAGCAACACGGCCGGACCCTACCCGATCAGCGTGACCGCCCAGGACTTCAGCGCGGTCGCCTCGGTGACGCTCTACTACCGCGTCAACAGCGGCCCCTGGCAGACGCTGCCGATGACGGGCGGCCCGCTCGTCTACAACGCGAACATGCCTGGCTCCTTCGCCAACAGCCACCTGGACTACTACGTCCAGGCGACTGACGGCGTCGGCCACAGCAGCGTGCTGCCCGCGGGCGCGCCGCTGGCCTTCGAGACGCTGTACATCACCGAGCAGTTCTACGCCTTCGACGCCGAGGCCGGCCAGGGCGGCTGGGTCTTCGGCGCCCCGGGCGACGCCGCCACGACCGGCATCTGGGTCTGGGCGGATCCCGTCGGCACCAACTACAACGGCACGCCGATGCAGCCGGAGGACGACCACACGCCGACGCCGGGCATCTACTGCTTCGTCACCGGCAACGGCAGCGTCGGCGGCGCCGTCGGGGACGCGGACGTCGACGGCGGCTGCACCACCCTGCTCAGCCCGGTCTTCGATCTCAGCGCCGTCGATCGCGCCTTCGTGCGCTACTGGCGCTGGTACGGCGAGGGCGGCAACTCCAGCGACGACGACTTCGTCGTCCAGGTCTCGAGCAACGGCTCCACCTGGGTCGAGCTCGAGCGCGTCGTCAACATCGCCAACAGCTGGACGCTGGCGAACGAGGAGTTCACCGGCCTCGTGCCCCTGACCAGCACGGTGCGGTTCCGCTTCATCGCCTGCGACCTCAACACGCCGGGGCTGACCGAGGCGGCGATCGACGATTTCGCGATCGAGACCTACGAGGCCGACCTCACCGCGGTGCCCGGCGACGGGACGCCGCAGTGGTCGCTGTCGCTTCTGCAGAGCCAGCCCAACCCCTTCCGTCCCGGCGACGGCGCGACGACCCTGCGCTTCAGCCTGGCGGCGGCGGGCCGGGCGCGCCTGGCGGTCTACGACATCTCCGGCCGCCTGTTGCGGACGCTGGCCGACGGCGCGCTCGGCGCCGGCGAGCACGCGCTGCACTGGGACGGCAAGGACGCCCAGGGCCAGGCCGTCAGCTCGGGTGTCTACTTCTACCGGCTGGAGGCCATGGGCCAGAGCCAGAGCCGCAGCCTGGTGCTGGTCCGCTAGGACCCGCGGCCCGGCACGCGAGAGGCGCAGCACACACGCCTTCGGCAAGCGGCCGGCGGGGCAACCCGCCGGCCGCTTGTTTCTTTCCGGCTTCCGCCGGCTAGCCCGCGTCAGGATCGGACCTGTTCCCGACCGGCCGGCGCTGGCCCAATGGGCCGACGCCCACTCGCTGCGCGTAGCCTAGCGAACCATTACCAGCTTCTGCGTGGCCACGGCGCCTGCGGCCTCCAGGCGCGCGAGGTAGACCCCCGAGCTGAGACAGCGTCCGGCTGTGTCGCGGCCTGACCAGGCGACCCCGTGCATGCCCGCGCCGAAGCGGCCCTCGGCGAGGCGCGCGACGAGGCGCCCGGCGGGATCGTAGACCGCCAGGCTCACGGGTCCCGGCGACGCGAGTGCGAAGCGCAAGCTCGTCTGCGGATTGAAGGGATTGGGGAAGGCGGCGAGCGCGAGGCCCGCGGCCGGCAAGGGATCCGCGGCGAGCGGATCCGCGCAGTGCGGATAGAGCACGCGCAGGCCAGCCTCGCCGTCGGCGAGGAAGAGGTACTCACCCGCGACAGCAACTGCCGCCGCGTAGCCCGGCGTGTCGAGGCAGCCTTCCAGCCAGGGCCGCGCCGGCACGCTGATGTCGACGACCTGCACGCCGGCGTTGTCGTCGGCGACGAAGGCGTGCGTGCCGCGGACGACCACTCCCCGCGCCGCGCCCGGTGTGTTCACGCTCGCGACCACCTGCGGCCACCAGGCATCGTTGACGTCGACGACGATGAGCCCGCTCTCGAGGTCCGCGACGTAGGCGTAGTTGCCCGCGACGGCGACGTCGCTGGCGAGGCCCGGCGTGCCGACGCTGCCCATCAGCAGCGGATGCGCTGGGTCCTGTGCGTCCACGATGACGAGACCGCCGTCGCCGTCGGCGACGTAGGCGCGCGCGCCGCGCACGGCCACGCCGCGGGCCTGCCGCGGCGTGTCGGCGCCGCCGACGAGCCGCGGCTGCTGGGGATCGCGCAGGTCCGCCACCGCGAGCCCTGCGAAGTCGTCGGCGACATAGGCGTAGCCGCCTGCCAGCGCCACGTCCCAGGCATGCCCGGGCGTAGGCAGGCTTGCGAGGAGCCGAGGGTTCGCCATCTCGGCGATGTCGATCAGCTGCAGGCCGGGCAGGTAGTCGGCGATGACGGCCAGGTCGCCGGCAATCGCCACCGCAACCGCCGAGCCCGGCGTGTCGAAGGTCCCCATCAGCTGCGGCGCGAGCGGGTTTCCGATGTCGACGACCTGCAGCCCTGCCGCGCCGGCGGCGAGGCAGGTGCGCGTCCCGGCTGCGGCCACACCCGTGCAATCGCCGGGCAGGGCGAGCGCCGCCGCGCTCGGCGCGCCGGCCGGATTGGCGAGGTCGATGATCTCGAGCCCGCTCGTGCCCGCGGCGACGTAGGCGCGCTCCGGTCCCACAGCCACCGCGAAGGCGAAGCCGGCCGTCGGCAGGCTGCCGAGCAGCTCCGGCCGCTGCGGGTTGCTGATGTCCACGGTCTGCAGCCCGTAGGGCGCACTTGCGATCGCGGCCAGACGTCCTGCGATCGCGACACCGCAGGCGTAGCCCGGTAGCGGTAGGCTGCCGGTGAGCTGCGGACTCGCCGGCTCGGCGATGTCAACCACCGCGAGCGCGGTGTCGCCGCAGGCGAGATAGGCGAAGTCGTCCTGGAGGGCGATCGCGCGCGGCTGTCCGGGCAGCGGCAGCCAGGCGATCTGCTGTGGACTCGCAGGCGCGCTGAGGTCGACGACCGCGAGCCCGCCGTTCGCGATCGCGAGGTAGGCGCGGTCCGCGCGCATCGCCACCGCCGCAGCATAGCCGAGGCCGCCCAGCGTGCTCAGGTGCTGCGGCGCCGAGGGATCGGCGATGCTGGCGACCACGAGGCCGCCATAGCGATCGGCGATGCCAGCGAGCGTGTCCGCCACCGCGACGCCGATGGCCAGCTCATCCGTTTCCAGACTGCCGACGGCGTGGGGGGTGCCAGGATCGGCGAACTCGAAGATGCGCAGGCCGTGGCTGCCATCGGCGACGAAGGCGTATTCACCCGCCACCGTCACGCGGAAGGCCCAGCCCGGCGTGTTGAAGAGGCCGAGCAGGCGCGGCTGGCTCGGCGCGCTCACCTCGTAGAGGTAGACGCCCGAGCTGCCATCGGCGACCAGGGCGACCTCCCCGGCCAGGGCCACGCCCTCGGCGACGGCCGGCGTGCTCGCCGTGCCCAGCCAGCGCAGGTAGCGGCCGTAGTCGAGGCAGTCCGCGGCCCGCGCAGTGCCCGCGAGCGCGAGCAGGACGGCGGCGCTTGCCGCCGTCCACCCGCGCCGGGAGGGCCAAGGCCTCGGGATGTCGCGCATCGTTGCGGGCTCCAGGTCGCGGGCTGCGAGTCGAAAGTCGCCGCCCCGAGCGCCGGGGCGTACTCCATTCTAGCACCCCGCGCCAGCCCGGCGCCATCGAGGCCCTAGGCGCTGCCCGACTGCTGCGCGGCCTCCTGGGCCATCTCGTGGGCAAGGTCGGGACCGAGGAAGCGCTCGGCGGCGCTGTGCCCGGCGTAGATCAGCGGCGTGAGCAGCACGGCCACCGTGAACTTGTAGAGGTACTGCGTCACGGCGATGCTCAGGAACTGCTGGCCGCTCAGCTTGCCGGGCAGGTAGAAGGCGATGCCCAGGATCACGATCGTGTCGACGAGCTGCGAGAAGACGGTGGAGCCCGTCGCGCGCAGCCAGAGCCGGCCCGCGCCCGTGCGCTTGCGGAAGGCGTGGAAGATGAGCACGTCGGTGAGCTGGCTGAGCGCGAAGGCGGCGAGCGAGCCGACGATGATCCACAGCGACTGGCCGAAGACCTGCTTGAAGGCCGCGCCCGAGACGGGCGAGAAGTCCGTGGCGGGTATCGCCAGCGCCGCGAAGAGCACGAGGAAGGCGTAGGCGATCATGCCGACGCCGAGGAAGGTGAGCTGCCGCACGCCGCGCTTGCCGTAGTACTCGTTCACGAGGTCCGTGGTCAGGAAGACGATCGGCCAGGGGATGACGCCCACGGACATCAGGAAGGGGCCGATCTCGAGCAGGCCCAGCTTGACCGTGAAGTCCGGTGGGAACAGGTAGAAGAGCTTGCCCCCGATCAGCTCGCCGAGGATCGCATTGGTGAGGAAGAAGCCGCCGAGGATGAGGAAGAGCGTGTCGCGGCGGGTTCTCATGGCCATGGCGCGGCGCTCCCGGCTGGGGGGTGAGCGGCTACGCTAGGCCGCGGGGCCGGGCGCTGTCAAGGCGCGGCCCGGTCGCTACTGCCCCGGCGTGAAGACGAAGGGCGCGCGGAAGCTCACCTGCCCGGCCGGCACGGCGCCGAAGTTCCAGGCCTTCACCTGCGCGAGCACGCAGTCCAGCACGGCGGCGCTGCGCAGTCCGTCCTCGAGCACCTCGGCCGCGCTCACGCTGCCGCTCGCCTCCACGGTGATCCGCAGCACGAGCTTGCCGCCCAGGGTGGCGTCGCGCTTGAGCGCGTCGTCGTAGCAGTAGCGGATGCCCGGCGCGTAGCGCTGCAGCACGGCGAGCAGGGAGGCGTTGCTGCGGACCTCGCCGCCGCCGACGGCGGTGCCCGTGCCGCGCGGAGCCGTCGCGCCGCCGCCGGCCGCGCCACTCGCGGTTCGCGCCGCGCCGGCGCTCCACTCGCCGATGTCCACGCTGAGCCCCGCCGCGAGCAACACCCCGCCCCCGCTCGCGGGCGCTGCCGCCGCCACGCCGCTGCCTGCGTCGCCGAGGGCCTCCTGCCCGCGCCCGCGGCGCAGGCGTCCGCGCGCGGCCGCGGCCGGCGCGGCGGTGCCGGATTCAGCGGCCGGCAGGGCCGCGGTCAGCTTGTCGAGCGTGGCATCCAGCGTCCGGCTCGTCGCAGCGAGGCTCTGCGTCGCCGCCTCGGCCGCGCGGCGCCCGGCGACGCCCTGATCGGGCGCCACCCGCGGCGTCTGGGCCGCGCGCTCGCTGCGCCGCGGCGCCGGCGCCGACGCGAGGGGCGCGGGCGCGGCAGCGGGCTTCGGCGCTGCGGCCACCGGCGGCGCCGCGCTCGGCGCGGCGGGCGCGGGCAGCGCGACCGGCGCCTGCGGCGCCGGCGCCGGCGCCGGCGGCTTCTCCTCGAGGATGAGCCGCGCGAGGCGCTCGGGAATCGCCTCGAGGGTCGACGTCTCGCGTTTTT
>VGXI01000072.1 GCA_016873475.1 bacterium
TCTGGGGGCGGGTGGCGGCGGTGTTGATCTTCGTCGGCTTCAACGTCACCTTCTTCACGCAGTTCGTGATGGGCAGCAAGGGCATGCCGCGCCGCTACTACAACTATCCCCCCGAATTCGAGATCTACCACCAGATCTCGACCTACGGCTCCTACTTGCTGGCGCTGGGCTTCGTCCTCGTCGCCGTGTACCTCATCGCCTCGCTCTTCAATGGGCGGCGGGCGCCGGCGAATCCCTGGGGCGCAGCGACGATGGAGTGGCAGTGCGCCTCGCCGCCGTGTACCTCATCGCCTCGCTCTTCAATGGGCGGCGGGCGCCGGCGAATCCCTGGGGCGCAGCGACGATGGAGTGGCAGTGCGCCTCGCCGCCGCCCGTCTACAACTTCCACCAGCCGCCGGGCGAGCACGACCCCTACGACTTCAGCCGGCTGCGCTATGACGAGACCACGGACGGCTTCCTGCCCGCCGACGGGCGGGTCGGCTAGAGCACCGCGCGAACGGCGGGAGAGAGCATGGCACGGCACGCGACGCACCTGGCCCACCACTTCGATAGCCCGACGCAGCAGTTCGAGTCGAGCAAGCTGGGCATGTGGCTCTTCCTGGCCACGGAGATCCTGCTCTTCGGCGGGCTCTTCGTCGCCTACGCCGTCTACCGTACGAACCACCCGGAGATCTTCGCCTACGCGCACCACTTCCTGGACAAGTCGCTGGGCGGCCTCAACACCGTGGTGCTCATCTGCTCGAGCCTGACGATGGCGCTCGCCGTGCGCGCGGCGCAGCTCGGCCGGCGGGAGCGCACCGTGCGCCTGCTGGCGATCACGCTGCTCTGCGGCCTGATCTTCCTCGGCGTGAAGGTCGTCGAGTACAAGGCGAAGTGGGAGCACGGCCTGCTCTGGGGCAGGCACTACCAGCCCGCGCTCCACGAGGCGACGGCCGGCGCGCACACTGCGCCCACCCTGCCCGCGCCCCCGGCGGCGACGGGCGACGGGAGCGAGGCTTCCCTGATCGCGCCCGCGGCGCCCGCCCCGCGCGGCCTCGCCGCGCCCGCCCCTGCCGCGAGCGGGGCGCACGAGCCGCCGGGCGGCGTCGACGCGCCCAAGAACGTCCACATCTTCTTCGGGATCTACTTCGCGATGACGGGCCTGCACGGCATCCACGTGCTGGCGGGCATGATCGCGATCACCTGGATCCTGCTGCGCGCGCGGCGCGGGGAGTTCGGACCCGCGTACTACACGCCCGTCGACCTGGTCGGCCTCTACTGGCACCTCGTCGACCTGATCTGGATCTATCTCTTCCCGCTGCTCTACCTGATCAAGTAGGCACGGGCTGCCGGAGGCCGCGGACCATGAGCCACGCCGATCACGAAGAGGCCCACCCGCACGTCGTGCCCGCGCCGATCTTGCTGCGGGTCTGGGGGGCGCTGATCTTCCTCACGGTCGTCACGGTGGCGGTGACCTGGGTCAATCTGGGGCCGCTCGCCGTGCCCGTTGCGATCGGCATCGCGACGATCAAGGCGATCCTCGTCGCCCTCTTCTTCATGCACCTCAAGTACGACCGGCCCTTCAACGCCGTCGTCCTCGTCTCCTCGATCTTCTTCGTGATCCTCTTCCTCGGCCTCGCGCTGCTGGACACCCTGCATTACCGCGAGGACCTGATCCCGGGCTACGCGCCCGCGATCGAGGGCGCCGCCCCGGCGGGGACGGCCAGCGAAGCGCCGGCCGGCGCGCCGACCTCCGTGCCGGCCGAAGTCCCCGCGGAGGCGCCGAACGAAGCACCGCCGAGGACCGCACCCGCCCCCGGGGGCCACTAGCCTCGATCCGCAAGATCACCACTGCGAGCCGCGGCGGTGCAGTGGCCGCAACAGCGCAGCGAAAGGCTACTTCTCCGGCAGGAGCTTCGCGACGATCGCGGCGAGGCGCTCTCCCCTGCACTCATTGCCGCTCGCAGCGAGCGAACCGTCCGGGCCGACCAGGACCGCGTACGGGATTCCTTTCACCATGAACGCCTGAGCGACCGGCCCCTTCCACGCCTGCCCGTCGTAAACCTGCCGCCAGGGCATCTCATGCGATTCCGTCCACTCGCGGAGCTTCTCCGCCGGCATTCGGTCGGAATAGTCCAGCGAGATCGACAACACGTCCAGACCCCGCGCGTGGTACTTCGCATAGAGGTCTCGGATCGCGGGCAATTCGGCCACGCAGGGCCCGCACCAGGTGGCCCAGAAGTCGACCAAGAGGACGCGTCCATGGAATTGATCCACCGAGACAGGACGGCCATCGAGGTCCGCCGCGTCGAGCGGAACGGGCCAGATCGCGGCAAGGATCCGATCCTGAAAGAAGGTGGATGCGATCTCCATCGCCGCCGGGTCATCGCGATATGCGCGTGCGAACTCGCGCACCTGAGGGAGAAGCCGGTGCGCGTACTCGCCTGTTTTTTTGAGATCGAGCGCAAGGAGCCATGCTTGCGCCGACCCTTCCAGGTGCGAGCCCGGTGCCACACTGCCGAAACGCTTCCGCGCGCCTGCCGCTTGCTCCGCCCACCCGGGATCGGCCGGATCGCGCACCCGGGAACGGCAATAGGCGGCGACCCCGGCGTGGTACTCCGCTTCGCTCCGTCCCTCGGTGCCAGGGTTGGTCGCCAGGTACCGCTCGACTTCACGCTGCACGCCGTCCGCGAACGGGCCCCAGACGTCGAAGATCGTGTGCATCGCGGCCAAGGCCCGCAACCGCTCGATCCCCTCGTCGAACCCCGTCCGCCCCCGATGGAGGGCGCTCGCCGCGGCGAGACGCCGGGCCTCGAAGTCCATCCGTGCAGACAGCGCCTGGCCCACCGACCAGATCTGTTCGTGGCTCCGCATCAGATCCCGCTGCTCATCGACCCAGCGCGCAAGCGACGCCGAGTCGGCGAACGCGTACGGGGGTTTCCGATAGACCGGCAATCCCGCGGCGAAGGTTTCCTCCTCGGTCGTCCGCCTAGCCCGAGCCTGCGCGACCAGGGACGGGAACCTCGCATCGCGCCGCAGCAGCTCCAGGTCGCTCACGGATTCCAGGCGGTCGGGATCGTCCCACCCGTTCTCGACCGCCCTGGTCAGGTCGCCCATCCCCGCGTCCACATCCCCTGATCGGTTTCGCAAGCAAGCGAGATAGAAGGACGGCCAGACGGAGTTCGGGACGAGCTCGACCTGGGCCTCCAGGGCCTTGATCGCTTCGTTCCATCGCTCTGCCGCCGCCGCGTCCATCGCCGAGTCCATCAGGACAGCGTAGCGATTCAGGACCTCGGGCGGGAAGTATTCCGGAACGGCGAGACGAGACGCGCTCTTCTGCTGGCTTGGGGGCGAGCAGGATGCCAGGATCAGCCAACCGAGGAGAGCCGCCACGCCCATCGACAAGCGGGCATGACGGGGCGTACGCGGGCGGGGAGTCGGGACGGGCACCGTGAGATTCCTCCTGCCAGGCAGAGCGACCTCCGCACAGCCGGTGGATCCTCCGGCCCACGCGGAGGTTCTCCCCAAGTCGATCGCCCGGCAGACTACAGAGTAGCGCCGGTCAGGCCCCCGAGTCTAGCGCGCGAGCAGCGCGACCGCCGCCGGCTCCTGGGCATACCAGGCGAACCAGAAGCCCACCGCGCTGAGGAGCGGTGCGCCGCCCTCGGCGCGCACGGTCGCCACGGCGGGATCGCCGGGCCAGACGCGGAAGGCGAGCGCGCGCCCGCCGAGCGAGTCCGCCCAGACGCCCGGCGCGCCGGCGCGCGCCGCGAGCAGGGAGAGCGGGTAGAGCCGCCGCGCCTCGTCTACCCACACCGAGAGCACGGGCTCCTTCAGGCGCAGCGCGCCCGGCGCCGCCGTGTCCGGCAGGCGGCGCACGGGGTACTGGAGGCGATCCGAGCCGAGGTAGCTCGTGTAGGGTTTGCGGCGGTACTTGCGGGCCAGGCCGTCGGGATCGGGGGCGATCACCCGCGTCTGCGGGTGGCGAGCGCGCCAGTCGTCCCAGCGGGTCAGGGCGAAGGGCAGGCGCGCGAGGCTGTCGCCGCGCGCAGCGGCCGGCCCGGCCAGCGCGCGTCCGGTGAGCTGGCTCCAGAGGCTCTCCGCCCCCGCAGCCCCACCGGCTGGCCGCGCGTCAGCGAGGCCAGCGCGATCGTAGAGCAGCAGGTTCGAGGCGTAGAAGAGCCCGCTGACACCGAAGCGCCGCGCGCCCGGATCGTAGACGCAGGCGGCGCCACAGAGCGGATTCCAGGTGACGAGCAGCGGCGCGCCGCCCAGCGAGTCGTTCACCACCTCGTGCCAATCGAGGATGGACAGCGGGTAGGCGAGGGCCTGCCCCGCGCGCTCGACGCCGATCACCCGATCGCTCCCGAGCAGGAAGGCCGAGCGACCGCGGGCATTCAGCGCCGCGAGGCCCGCGCTGTCCAGGCGCGCCGGGAACTCGAGGGCGGCGAGGCCGTCGCGCGGGACGCCCGCGGGGACGATGTCGGCCGCGTCGATGCGCAGGGGCGTGAGCGGGAACCCATAGCTCGCCAGGTGCTTGCCGTCGCCGCGGCGCTGCTGCGCCTCGTAGCCCTGCCGTTGCCGCAGCTGCCAGATGAGGGCGAGGGCGCCGAGCAGGAAGGCGAAGGCGAAGAGGAAGGAGCGGCGGCGGTCCGGCAGCATCAGCGCAAGCGCGCGTGGGGGAGGGCCGTCTCGGCGGCATAAGGGCCGGACGAGGCGGGGGCGCCCGCGCGCGGCACCCTGTCCACGAGCAGGAGGGCGAGAGCGAGCGGCAGGACGATGACGCTCGCGAAGAAGAGGCGCCGCGCGCTCGCGCGATCCAGGCGACGCCAGAGCCGCAGACTGGCTGCGAAGAGCAGGAGCCAGAGCAGCGCGAAGCCGCCCGCGAAGGTCGGGCCGGCGAGGCCGGCCAGCGCGAAGGCGACACCCAGCGGCAGCAGGGCGAGGCTGTACAGGGCGCTCAGCGCCCCCGTGAGCTGCCCGCCCGGATCGACGGCCGGCAACATGCGAAAGCCGCCGCGTGCATAGTCCTCGCGGTAGAGCCAGGCGAGAGCGAGGAAGTGCGGCACCTGCCACAGGAAGAGCAGCAGGCCGAAGAGCCAGGCGCCGAGCTCGAGGCGGCCGGCCGCAGCCGTCCAGCCGAGCACGGGCGGCAGGGCGCCGCAGACGGCGCCGACGAGGGTGTTCAGGCTGCTGCGCGGCTTGAGCGGCGTGTAGACGAGCAGGTAGAGCAGCACCGTGGCCAGGGCGAGGGCCGCCGTGAGCAGATTCGTCCCCAGGACCAGGATAGCCTGGCCGCTGCCGAGCATGCCGAGACCGGCGAGCCGGGCCTCGCGCGGGGACAGGCGCCCGCTGGGCAGGGGGCGTGTTCTCGTGCGCTCCATGCGGGCGTCGCGCTCGCGCTCCCAGAACTGGTTGAGGGCGGCAGCGCTGAAGGCGCAGAGCAGCGTGCCGCTGAGCGTTGCCGCCAGCTCCCACCCGTCGAGCGGACCGCGGCGGGCGAGCAGGTAGGCGGTGGCCGTCGTCATCAGCACCAGGCTGGACAGCCGCAGCTTCGTGAGCACGGCGTAGAGGCCGAGACGCTCGCGCATGGGCAGGGCAGTGGGGTTGACGGACACCGTGGACCCGTTGCGGGGTGGGTGGCAGGTCCGGGCGCGCCCGCCTAAGATGCCCCTCGGCGTCGCGCCCGCCGACGCTCAAGTTAGCAGGGCGCTCGCGCGCGGGGAAGCGGAAAGGGGCCGGCGCTCTGGTTCAGGGAGTTGATGGTCCTGTCCGGCCGGACCGCTGTCCCCAGGCGCGTCCGGTCCAAGGAGCGCCATGACGGCCACCGCCCCATCTCCCGCCGCGTCCCCTGCGGGGCTGGCCGCCGATCGGCGCGCCGAGCTGCTCGCCCTCGCCTTCGGCAGCAGCACTGCCATGTGGGGACTCGCCTACCTGAGTCGCCTCGCGACGCCCCTGGCGCCGCCCTGGCTGCTCTTCCTGCTGCTTCTGGTCTGCCTGCTGGGCGGCGGCTGGCTGACGGGGCGCCTCGGCGGCAGCGCTGCGCGCGCCGCCGCCGTCGGCGGGCTGGCCTCGCTGCTCAACCTGCTCATCCTCGGCAGCGTCATCGGCGGCGAGGCGCCGGGCGCCCTGCGGCGCGGCGCGCTGATCTGGGTGCCAGCCTCTCTGCTCCTCGGCGGCCTGCTCGCCGCGGCTGGCGCCCAGGCCGCTCGCCGTCGAACGGATGCCCCCAGCGCGGCAGCACCGCCGGCCGGCGATGCCGCCTTCGCGGGCGTCGCGGCGGCGACGACCTTCCTCCTCCTCGCTGCCGGCGGGCTGGTCACCAGCCACGAGGCGGGGCTGGCCGTCGTCGACTGGCCGAACAGCTACGGCTTCAACATGTTCCTCTACCCGCTCTCGCGGATGACGGGCGGCATCTTCTACGAGCACGCCCACCGGCTCTTGGGCTCGCTCGTCGGCCTGACGAGCCTCGTGCTCGCGCTGCACCTGCAGTTCGCGCCGCGGCGGCCGCTGCTCAAACGGCTCGGCTGGGCGATCTTCGTCGCCGTGGCGCTGCAGGGCCTGCTCGGCGGCCTGCGCGTCACGGGGCGCTTCACGCTCAGCCAGTCCGCGGCCGCGATGTCGCCCAGCACCCTGCTCGCGCTCGTGCACGGCGTGCTCGGGCAGCTCTGCTTCGCGCTGCTCGTCGCCCTCGCGGCGCTCGCGAGCCGGCGCTGGACCGCCGCCGAACCGCCCATCGCGCGGGCGAGCGCGGACACGGATCGCCAGCTCGGCCTCGCCTTGCTCGGCGCGATCGGGGTGCAGCTCGCGCTGGGCGCGTTGCTGCGCCACTACGCGCGGGGCATGTTCTGGCACGTCAGCTTCGCGATGCTCGTCGCCCTGCTCGGCTTCGCGGTGGGTGCGCGGCACTGGGGGCTCTACGGCGGGTTGCCCTGGCTGCGGCCGCTGGGCCGCGCGCTCACGCTGGCGATCGGCCTGCAGCTCCTGCTCGGCACGGGCGCCCTCGTCGCCGTCAGCGCGACGCCCGCGCCCGGGCACATCCCCTGGTGGGAGGCGCTGCTCACGACCGCGCACCAGCTCACGGGCGCCTTGCTTCTTGGTCTCGCGACGCTGATCGTCCTCTGGAATCGCCGCTTGCTGAGGCCAGCGGCGGAAGGAGACTCGGCGTGAGACGCGCGTTGCGCTGGATGGCCCCCTGCCTGGCCCTCGCGGCGGCCCTCGTCGCCTGCAGCGACGACAACGGCGATCAGACGCTGCCGACCGTCGTCATCACCGAGCCGCTCGACGGCCTCACCGTGAGCGGGCAGGTGCTCATCGAGGCCGAGGCCAGCGACGCCGGCGGCATCCTGCGCGTGAGCTTCGTCGTCGACGGCGACGAGCTCGGCGACGACGACACGCCGCCCTACACCTGGGACTGGGACAGCAGGCCCTACGCCGACGGCGATACGCACAGCCTGCTCGCCGCCGCCGAGGACCGCGCGGGCAACCTTGCCTACTCGGAGTACGTCGTGGTGCGCGTGGTCTTGCCCTGAGCCGGATGCCCGGCGCCGCCGATCTGGTCCGCGCGCCGACCCGCTAGAACTCGCAGGCGTACTCGCCGCCGGTGATCGTCAGCGGGGTGCCCGCACTGAGGCTCGGGATCGTGCCGCTGAAGCTGCCGCTCATCCCCGCCGCCGTGAAGCTGTCGATGGTCCAGGTGCCGACGTCTGCTCCACTGATCGCCGCCCAGGAATCCGCGGTGCCGGTGCGATTCACCGTGAAGGTGATCTGCGAGGGGATCCCGTAGCTGTTCCCGGCCGCGACCAGCTGCTTGGGCGTGACCATGAACGTGTAGTCCGTGCTGCTCCCCGACAGGCTGAAGGTGCCGGCGCCCGGATTGAGGGCGACGATCGTGGCGCCGTTCCAGGCGCTGCCCTCGGTGGTGGCGCGCATCGTGCTGCCGGCCCGCGTGGGCAGGGCGGGCAGACCGGTGCTCACGGTGATGTCGAAGGCGCCGCTGGTCACGCTGCGCTGCGCGGGCAGGGCGCTCAGCAGGGCGTCGGCGGTGAAGGCGAAGGTGCCGGCGATGCGCGTCGCCGTGAGCGTGGTGACTTCCAGGTTGCCCGCGGCGCCGCTGAAGGGCGTGAGCCAGATGTCGGGGGCCAGCACGACCTGCGCCGTGCCGCCCGCGGTGCTGCCCGCATTGACGCCGAGGGGATAGCTGCCCGTGCCGCCGATGAAGCCGAGGAAGAGCTGGACCGAGAAGCCCGAGGCGTTCTCGTAACCGCTGATCACCAGGGGGCTCGCCTGTGGGTTGCCGGCGTCGCCGGTGAGTTGGATGCTCAACTGGCTGCTTGTCCAGTTGCTGCCGTCGATGACCGCCGTGAAGCTGCTGCCGCCGCCGTTGTTGTTGTTTCCCGGACCTGCCGGCCCCCCGCCGTCCCCGCCGCACCCCAGGCCGAGCAAACCCGAGGCGAGGACGGCGCTGAGGAATGCGCGTCGCATGTTCGCCTCCCAGGTTGTCTGTGATCTCCGCCGCAGCGGAGGAAAGCGCTCAGCATAGGGGAGCCGGCGGCGGCGGCGCCAACGGAATGCGCGCGGCGCGAAATCCCTCCCGCTGGTCTCCGGCGTTCGCGTATGCTGGTGCTGGCGCGGGAGCAGAAATCGGTGCCCAAGGTCCGTTACAGTGTTGCAGCGAGCCTGCCGCGCGGGCCAGACGTGCTCGATACGAACGTCGAGCCTCGTGCGCGTGCCGGCAATCGCCGGCCCGTGGCCGACGACTCCCTGCAGATCGCGGAGGATCCCTGATGCGCCACTCGCGCGCCCTGTTCGCCGCCCTCTTCGCCCTGAGCACGGGAGGTGCCCGCATGGCCGCTGCCGCCGATTGCCAGGCGCTCAAGCAGCTCACCTGGCTGCTCGGCACCTGGCGCGTCGAGACCGAGACGCGTCAGGTCTACGAGCGCTGGGCGGCGGTCTCGACCGAGACCTGGGAGGGCTACGGCGAGACGCGCGCGCGCGGCGCCGAGGGCGCGCCGGGCGAGCTGCTCGAGAGCGAGACCCTGCGCCTGCTCGAGATGGCGGGGGAGGTCTACTACATCGCCAAGGTGGCGCACAATGCGCTGCCCGTGGCCTTCCGGCTCACGCAGTGCGGGCCGAGCTTCGCGATCTTCGAGAACCCGGCGCACGATTTCCCACGGGTCATCGCCTATCGGCTCGAGAACGATACCCTGATCGCCGAGGTGAGTGACGGCGAGGCGGGCGGGCGCTCCTTCACGCTGCGCTTAACGCAGGACTAGGCGCCGGCTCCCTACTCGACGAGGACGAGCTTGCGGCTGAGCGTACCGTCCGCCGTGCACAGCCGGCAGAGGTAGACGCCCGAGGGCAGGGACCGGCCCTCGCGGTCGCGGCCGTCCCAGTCGAGGCGATGGGGGCCAGCGCCGAGCGAGGCGCCGGCGAGCAGCACGGCGCGCTCGCGGCCCGCGGCATCGAAGATGCTCAGCGTGACGGGACCCGGCGCGGCGAGGGTGAAGTCCAGGCGCGTCGAGGCGTTGAAGGGATTGGGGTAGTTCTGCGCGAGCCGCGCGGGGCCGGGCGCGGCGTCGCCGGGCAGGGCCGTCAGCGTGCAGCCCTGGCCGAGCGCGCCGATCTGCACGCCGCAGGGGTTGTGCGCAGGCAGGCAGTAGGAGCCGGCTTCGAGCGCGAAGCCCTCGGTCTCGGTGAAGGGTGCCTCCTCGCAGTCGGGTGCCAGACAGAAGCGCGGATCCGCGAAGCCCGTGCCGGGGCCGTAGCTCACGGTCCCTCCGCTCACGCCGGACGAATCGACGACCGAGCAGGCGAAGCCGGCCGCGACCCCTGTGCTGCCGAGGAAGAGCTGGTCGCCAGCCGTTCCCGCGCAGTTCTGCCAGATGAGCGTGCTGTCGCACTGGAGTGTCGCGAGCGAGAGCGCGGGATCCGTGGCAATCGCGCCGCCCACCGTGCCCGCGCGATTGGCGGCGAGCGTGCTGCCCTGGATGCGCAGCGCGGGCGCGCCGTTAGCATCGCCGGCCAGATAGAGCGCGCCGCCCGCGCCTTCGCTGGTGTTGCCGGCGATCAGGCAGTCGCTGAGGCGGGGCGCCGTCTCCCAGTTGATGAACGAGATCGCACCGCCCGGCGCGCCGCCCAGCGCGCTGTTGCCGACCAGGGTGCAGCCCGTGAGCTGCGGGCCCGAGTCGGAGCGCGAGGCGATGGCGCCGCCGCCTTCGCCGCCGCCGGCGGTGTTGCCCAGGAATTCGCAGTCGATGAACTGGGCCGAGTCGGCGCCACCGATGTCGACGGCGCCGCCCCGCCCAGCGGCGGAGTTGTTCACGAAGCGAGTTCGCCTGATGGTGGCGAGGTCCCAGGGACCGAGTCGGATGGCGCCGCCCGTCGTGGAAGTCTGATTGTTGACGAAGAGGCAGTCCTCGGCCGTCAGCGAGAAACCGTAGTAGGTGTCGACAGCGCCGTCGGGGCAGTCACTGATGGTGCAGCGGTAGAAGGCGAGGGAGTTCTCGGAGAAGTGGAGGCGATGGCCGATGAGCGTGCAGTCGAAGAAGCTGACGGTTGCACCGTGGTGGCTGTCGAAGGGTGCGGCGATGGCGCAGTTGCGGAACGCGATGCCCTCGCCACCGCCGACGGGGTAGACAGCGTCACCGGCAATGATGCAGTCGATGAAGTCTGCCTTGCCCCAGAACAGGTGAATACCCCCGCCGATGTCCCACTGGATCCGGCAGCGCTCGAAGCGCGCCGTGCCGTAGACGAAGACACCGCCGGGCGAGTTCTTCTCGATCACACAGTCGCGCAGGATCGGGCCGGCGCTGAAGACGTAGCCGTCGCTCGCGAAGCCGGCGCCCATGCCATGGCTGGGCGCGCTATTCAGGCGCAGGATCAGGTTCTTGAGCAAGGGCCGCGAGAGGCTGCAGAAGATGCCGCCGCCCGCTGGGGAGGGGGGGAAGTCCACCTCATGCGTTGCCATGCCGTGCTGGATCGTGAAGCCGTCCAGCACCGTGCTGCTGTCCTCGCCGGAGTGGAAGTAGACGCCGATGTGCGGCTTCGCATCCGCGCAGTCGATGATGCAGTCCGCGGGGTTGCCCGTCGCCGAGCGCAAGACGAGCGGTTGGCCGCGAAAGTCGAGGTCCCAGTTGCCGGGGCCGCTGTAGACGCCGCTCGCGACGAGCACGGTGTCGCCGCCGAGCGCGGCGTCGAGGCCGGCCTGGATGGTCGGCTGCTCGGCTGGCACCTGGATCGTCGCCGCCCAAGCTGTCGAGGCCATCGCCAGGTAGATCAGGAACCCAATCGCTGCAGGCTGACGCATCATCCCCATCCCCTCGTTCGGATTCCCCGCGCGCGGTGGGCGCGCTGCGACCCTAGCGGTCGGCCAGGGCCTCCAGGCGCTCGGCGGTCGGGAAGCTGAGCACCCCGTAGCCGACGAACGCGACGGCGCTGAGCGCATTGAGCCAGTAGAGCGGCGTCGCGCGCAGGGCGCCGCCGGTGGCCGCGATCAGGCAGATGACCAGCCCGAAGAGGGCCGGGCCTTCGAGCAGGGCGAGCCGAACGATCAGGGCGCCGCGCAGCGCGCCGACGCCTCCCGCTGTGCCAAGCTGCGCGCCGAGGCGCGCGACCAGCAGTCCCTGCAGCAGCGGCGCCAGCGACCAGACGATCAGCGCGATCACCGCGTGCACCGCGCTGAGCAGGACGAGCACGCGCTGCGCGATCGGGGCGGCGCCGGCGGCCGGCGGGCGCATGGCGATCAGCACGACGACGAGCCCGAAGAGGAGGACGCCGCCCATCAGCGCCACCTGCACGATCTGCAGCGCGCGCAACTCGCCGGGGCTGGGCCGCAATGCCTGCTTGCCTGAGATCCCTGGCCGATCCATGCTGACCTCCCATGCGCCGAGTCCCGAGAGGCTAGCGCGCAGCGCCGGCCCTGGCAATGGCTTCCTGGTGGCGCGATGGGCGAATCCCGGGTGCGGCTGTCCGGGTCCAAGCCGGCAGTGCCCCCAGCGCGGAGGTCGCCCATGCGGCGATGGAGCTGACCGCGCAGGTCTACCGCGGCGAGCGGTTCGGACTCAACGCTCCCGGCCAGGACAACCAGCGCTTCGCGCTGAACGTGCTGCACTGGCTTGCCGCGCGGCTCTAGCGCCGCGTGGGGCTGGCCTCGTGTGCGGCGCTGTGTGTAGACTCGGGCTCCGCGAGTCGCCTGGAGGTGGAATGCGCGAGCCGTCCTTCAAGCTGCCCAGCGCCTGGCTGCCCGTTGCGATGTCGCTCGTCGGGCTCGGGATGATTCTCGCGCTGCAAGTCGCGGCGGCGCTCGTGCCGATCCTGGCGATCCTCTACCTGGAGATGTAGCTCGGAGGCGAGAACGGATGGCCGATCTTGAACGACCGCCCTGGTGGCGCGGCGCGCGCGGCGAGTGGTTGGTCGTCGCGCAGATCGCGCTCATGCTGCTCGTGCTGCTCGGCCCGCGGAGCGTGGACGGCCTGCCCGGCTGGCCGGCGGCGCAGGCGCGCGGCTGGCAGGTGGCCGGCTTGGTTCTGGCCGCGCTCGGCGCCGCGCTCTTCGTGGCGGGAGCGCTGCGCCTGGGGCGCGGGCTGACGCCGCTGCCGCATCCCAAGGCGGGAGCGGCGCTGGTTCAGGGCGGCGCCTATGCGATCGTGCGGCATCCGCTCTACAGCGGCGGCCTGGCGATCGCGCTCGGCTGGGCGCTCAGCGTGCGCGGCTGGCTCACGCTCGGCTACGTGCTCGCGCTCTTCCTGCTCCTGGACCACAAGTCGCGGCGCGAGGAGCGCTGGCTCGTCGCGAAGCACCCTGAGTACGCCGCCTACAAGAAGCGCGTGCGGCGGCTGATCCCGTTCATCTACTGACGCGTGGCGGCGGCCAGGAGGCGAGACGCATGGCCGATCTCCACGATCGCTGGGCAACCGCCGGGGCCTACAAGTCCTTCATGGGCCGCTGAAGCCGGCGGCTTGCGCCGCGGTTCCTGGCCTGGCTTGACCAACCCGCCAATCTGCACTGGCTGGACCTGGGCTGCGGCACCGGCGCGCTCACGGCTGCCATCTGCAGGCAAGCGCAGCCGGCCTCGGTGCTGGGCTGCGATCCCTCGGCGAGCTTCATCGAAGCCGCGCGCGAACACGTGACGGACCCGCGCGCCCGCTTCGCCGTTCGCGGCGCGGGTAGTCTGACAAGCCGGGCGGGCGGCTATGGGGCGATCGCGTCGCTGCTCGGTCTCGATTTTTTCCCCGACCCGGCCGCGGCCGTGACGGAACTGCGCGGGCTCGCTGCGCCGGGAGCCACGGTCGCCGCTTGCGTGTGGGACTATGCGGGCAAGATGGCCTTCTTGCGCCGTTTCTGGGATGAGGCCGTGGCGCTGGATCCGGCGGACCGTGCGCTCGATGAAGGCCAGCGCTTCGTGGACTGCCAGCCCAGCGCCCTCACAGCGCTCTTCCGCGCGGGTGGACTCGCTGAGGTCCGCTGCGAGGGGCTCGAGCTGCCCACGGTGTTCGCCGACTTCGCAGACTACTGGCAGCTGCTACTGGGCGGCACGGGGCCGGTGCCCGCGTACCTCGCCACGCTCAGCGACGATCGCCGGCAGGCGCTGGCGCGCCGGCTCGAGGAGACCCTGCCGCGGGATCCTGCGGGACGCATCCCGCTGAGTGCGCGCGCCTGGGCTGTGCGGGGCGAGTCGCTAGCGACCGGCGGCTAGGTGGTCCGGCGATTGACTGCGGGGGCTGTTCCCAGGCAAACTGAGCCTCCTCCCACGACGCCGACCCACAGGAGCTTGGGTATGGCTCGTGAGCGCC
>VGXI01000073.1 GCA_016873475.1 bacterium
GGGCGCGACGTGCGGGCCGGGGACCTCCTGCAGGTGAACGGCATCGGCGCCAGCGGCCAGTGGGGGGACTGGGCAAGCACCCCGGCGGGCGAGGGGGGCACGAATCTCGCGCGGGCCTGCGCGCTGGCCCGCGGGCGCGGCGCCAGCGTCGGCCTCGCCTACGGCGTGACGCCGGCCGGCGGCGGCAGCCTCTACTCACTCGTGCTCCGGCCCGACGCCTCGGGCGCCGTCTGGCCGCTCTACTTCAGCGACTCGCCCTGAGCCGGCGGACCGCCCGCGCGGCGGTCCGGCAGGTAGCAGTCCGCGAGCGGCGGGGCGCCGGCGGGCAGCAGCCCGTGGCGGGCGCAGTGCTGGTAGAGCACGGCGGCCGCGCTCGAAGCCACGTTGAGGCTGTTCTTCACCCCCAGCATCGGCAGATGCAGCACGGCGTCCGCCTGCCGCAGCAGTTCGCGATCGACACCCAGCACCTCGTGGCCGAAGACGAAGCAGCTGCGCAGGGGTCCGTCCCACTCGTAGAGCGAGCGGCTGCTCGGCGTGCGCTCGACGGCGACGAGGGCGAAGCCAGCCGCGCGCGCCCGGGCGACGGCGTCGAACAGACGCAGGTCGTGGCACCAGGGCACCGTCGCCGTCGTGCCGAGCGCTGTCTTCTCCAGCTTGCCGTTCGGGGGAAAGGCGCTGATGCCGACGAGGTAGAGCTGCTCGAGGCGCAGGGCGTCGGCGCTGCGGAAGATGTCGCCGACGTTGAAGGCGCTGCGCAGGTTGTCCAGCAGCACGGCCACCGGCGTGCGGGGACCGGCGGGCGCGTCCGCGCGGTCCTTCCACATCGCATGCAGGGGATCCGAGTCCACGGCCACTCCTCGGCAGGGGTTGCGGGCCACTCTAGCCCGCCGGCGCCCGGCGCGCAATCGGCGGCCGGCGCTTGTCGCCGCGCGCGGCGCCTGCTACACCTTCCGTTCCCGCGCCCGGCCGGCGCGGTCGGGAGGTTCCGTGTCTCCAGGCTCCTCGCGGGGCGTGCGCGGCGGCCGCCTCGCCCTCGCGCTCCTCGTCCTCCTGCTCCTGCCGCGGCCGGGACGGGCTGCCGACGCGCCCTACTACTTCTACCAGGGCCGGCGCTACGGCAGCGAGGCGATGGTCCAGCCGCTGCGCATGATCGTCAACAGCGGCTACGGAATCATGCAGCTGGACAACCGCAGCCACGCGGTCTGGGAGGTGGACTACGCCCGCGGCTGGCGGACCCTCCGGCGAAATCTCGGCCATCCGATCACCGCGATCGAGCAGGAGGGCTGGGGCGACTTCTTCCGCAAGGAAGTCGTCCCCTTCAGCACCAACACCGCCGAGGCCCGCTACTGGCCGAACTACACGCAGCACCTCATCGGCGGCGGCATGAGCTACCGGCTGATGCTCGAGTGGTACCGCTGGCACGCCTTCCCGCGGCCGCGCCTGTGGGCGATCGGCTCGATCACGGCCTACCACGTGCTCAACGAGGTGGTGGAGCTGGACGCCTACGACGGCTGGACCACGGATCCCATCGCCGACCTCTACCTCTTCGACCCCCTGAGCTGCCTCCTCTTCAGCTCCGACCGCGTGGCGCGCTTCTGCGCCGAGACCCTGCAGATGGAGGACTGGTCCTTCCAGCCGGCCTACCTGCCCAAGGGCGGCCGGCTCCACAACAACGGCCAGAACTTCGCCTTCAAGCTGGCCCTGCCCGGCTCCGAGCGCTGGAGCCTCTTCTACCACTTCGGCACCCACGGCGAGCTCGGTCTCTCGCGCCGCAGCGCCAGCGGCCTCGCCTGGTCGGCGGCCGCCGGCCTCAAGGCCAAGAACCTGCTCGAGCTGGACGCGGGCACCCGCGGCGTCGACCTCTCGCTGGTCGGTGGGCTCTGGATCGACCGCGACGGCTCGCTGCTCGCCTCCCTGGTCGGCGCCGCCACCAAGGAGTACCGCCTGCGCCTGAACCTCTACCCCGGCCTGCTGCGGCTCGGCCCGATCAGCCCCAGCTTTTTCCTGGTGATGAACCGCGAGAATCGTATCCTCGTCGGTCTGGGGGTGACGCAGCTGCCGGTCGGGCTCGGCCTGGCGCTGGACTGAGGCCCGCGCGGCCCCGCCGGCGAGAGGAGGAGGGACATGGCGTCCGCAGGCGGTCCGCTGCCCCAGCCCTGGCGCGAGCTCGAGCGCGAACTGAACCCGCGCCAGCGCGAGGCCGTCTTCAGCGCCGCGCCGCACTGCCTCGTGCTCGCCGGGCCCGGCACGGGCAAGACGCGCACCCTCGTCAACCGCGCCGTCTACCTGGTCAGCGTGGCGGGGGAGGATCCGGGCGCCATTCTGACGCTCACCTTCACGCGCAAGGCGGCCCGCGTGATGCTCGAGCGCCTCGCGCGCTACCTGGGCGAGGAGGCGGCGCGCCTGCGCACGGGCACCTTCCATCACTTCTGCCTCGAGCTGCTGCGCGGGTGCGCCGGACGGGGGCCGGTGCCGCGCGATTTCAGCGTCGCCGACGAGCCGCGCCAGCTGCGCGCCCTCGAGCGCGCCTGGAGCCGTCTCGGTCTCGCGGGGCGCGAACCCGACGAGCGCGAGCTGCGCGGCCTGCTCGGCCGCTTCGGCGCCCAGCGCGCGGGTCGCAGCGGCGAGGCGCTCAGCCCGCTCCAGCAGGAGCTCTTCAGCGAGTACCAGCGCCTGCTGCGGGACGAGCGCGCGCTGGACTTCGACGACCTGCTCGACCTGAGCCGCCAGCTGCTCGAGACCGATGCGGCGCTGCTCGCCGCGACCCGCGCGCGCTGGCGGCGCGTGCTCGTCGACGAGTTCCAGGACACGGACGCCCTCCAGTACCGGCTCCTGCGCCTGCTCGTGCCCGAGGCGGGGAGCAGCTTCGTCGTCGCGGACGACCAGCAGTCGATCTACGCCTGGCGCGGCGCCGACCGGCACAACCCCGAGCGCTACCGGGTCGACTACGCGCCGCTCGTGCTGCGTCTGGAGGAGAACTACCGCAACCGGGAGACCATCCTGAGCGGCGCGCTCGCCGTGCTGCGCGCGGGCGGCGAGGCCGTGCCGCCTCTCGTCAGCCGCACGGGCGGCGCCGGCAGCCTCCGCCTGGAGGCCTTCGCCAGCGAGCGCGAAGAGGCGGACTTCCTCGCCGCCGACATCCGCCGCGCGCGCGCCCGCGACCGCCGCCTGCGCTGGGGCGACATCGCGATCCTCTATCCCAAGCACGCGATCGGCGAGTACCTGGAGACGCGCCTGATGGCCGAGCGCTTGCCGGTCGAGCTCGTCTCGGGTCGCGCGCTGCTCGCGCAGGAGCGCATCCGGCGCGTCGTCGCCACGCTGCGCCTGCTGCGCCATGGCGGCGACGACGAGGCCCTCGCCACCCTGCTCGCCGCCCGGCTCGACGAGAGCGCCTACGCGCTCCTGCGCCGCGTCGCCCGCCAGGCGGGCGACTCCCTGCGCGCCGGGCTCGAGCGCATCCTGCGCGGCGGCGGCCGTCTGCGCGCGGCGCGCGAGCGCTGGCAGGCCTTCCAGAGCGGCGCCGGGGCCGCGGCCGCGGACGACGCCGCCTGGCTCCAGGCCTGGCGGACGGCCTTCCCCGAGGGCTTCGGGCTCACGGCCTTCCTCGACGCCGAGGCGGTCGGCGAGCTGCCCGCAACGGCCGCGGCGGGGGACGCGGGGGCCCGGCGCCGCGCCGCGGAGGCCGCCGGTGAGCGGCTCGTCCAGCTCTCGCGCCTGCCCTGGCTGCTCGAGGGCATCGTCGCCCAACTGGGCAACCTGCGCGCCGGGCAGGCCGGGCGCGGCCTGAGTCAGCTCGTGCGCGAGATCTTCCTCGAGACCGCCGACCCCGAGGAGGGCGAGCTGCCCGGCGATCCGGCGGCGCTGCCGGGACTGCCGGCTCTGCTCGCGGCCCTGCGCGAAGCGCTGCGCCGGGGGCGGCGCGTGCTCCTCGAGACGCCCGCCGCGCCAGCCGCTGCGGGCCTGCTCGTCGATCTGCTGCGCGGCGGGCTGGAGCCCTGGCATGCGCAGTGCCTGCTGCCCGCGGGCGCAGCGGCGGCGCCGGCCGACGCCCTGCGCCTCAGCGGCGATGGCCAGCGCCTCAGCCTGCAGGGAGCGGGCGTCCAGGCCGAGGCTTCGGGCGCGCCGGCCGCGCTGCTCGTCTTCAGGCTCTATCAACTCTGGCGGGGCGCCGAGCACCGGCCGCTGCGCGACTTCGTCGTCTTCGACCTGGAGACCACGGGCGTCGACCGCGAGCGCTGCGAGGTGGTGGAGGTGGCGGCCGTGCGCGTCGAGGACGGCCGCGAGGTCGCGCACTTCGCGACCCTGCTGCGCCCGCGGGGGCCGATTCCGCCCGCCGCGACGGCCGTGCACGGCATCACCGACGCCATGGTGGCCGCGGCGCCGCCGCCCGGCCCCGCGCTGCAGGGCTTCCTCGCCTTCCTCGGCGAGCGCGACCTCGTCGCGCACAACGGCGCCAACTACGACTACCCGATCCTGCGCCGGCTCGCCCGCGAGCAGGGACTGGCGCTCCCGCGCAACGCGATCTTCGACAGCCTGGCGCTGGCGCGGCAGCTCCATCCCGGCGAGGGCAACCGCCTGGAAGACCTCGTGGCCCGCTACGGCGTGCGCGCCGAGGCAAGGCACCGCGCCCTCGCCGACTGCCGCGCGCTGGCCGCGGTCTTCGCGCGCCTGCAGGCGGAGCAGCTCGCCGCGCTGCGCCGGCGCAGCGGGCGCGAGGCGCTGGCCCCCGCGGCGCTCGCGCACTTCCTTCTGAGCGGCGGCGAATCGGCGCCGGGGCCCGCGCTCGTCCGCGAGGACGCGGCGCTCTTCACGGCCGGCGTGCGGCGCCTGCTCGCCAGTGGCAGCGGCTGGCTCGATCGCCTCGCGCCGGCTGCCGAGACCGCCGACGCGGCGGCCGCCGGGGAGGCGGCGGCCGCGGCTCGCCGGCGCCTGGAAGCCGCGCTGCTGGCGGCCGCGGGCCTCACGGCCGAAGCCCCCGATCTCTTCACGGGCCTGCGCAGCGAGGAGGAGCGCTTCCTCGCCCTGGTGCCGCGCTTCGACGAGCTCTTCCTCGGCGACTCGCTGGCCGCCTTCCTCGACTTCCTCGCGCTCTACCAGGCGCCCGATCTCGCCGGGGGCGGCGACGCCGTGCAGCTGATGACCATCCACGCGGCGAAGGGACTGGAGTTCGAGCGCGTCTACCTCGTCGGGCTCGAGGAAAACGTGCTGCCCGGCTACTACGCCCTGCGCTCCAGCGACCCCGAGGAGCTCGCCGAGGAGCGCCGTTTGCTCTTCGTCGCGATGACCCGCGCGGCCAGCGCGCTGACGCTCACCCGCGTCGAGAGCCGCGGCGGCTTCCGGCAGGCGCCGAGCCGCTTCCTCGCCGGCCTGGCGCCCGCCGTCCAGGAGTCGCCGTGAGGCTGCCGCACTGGCTGCGCGCTCTCATCGCGATCGCACTCGCGCTCGCCGTGCTGCGCGCGATCGCCGTGCCGCTCGCCCGCCAGCGCGCCGAGCGGCGCTCGGAGAGCGCGACGCTCATCGCCCAGCTGCCCGCCGGGCTCGAGGCCTGGTGCTTGGAGCGCCCGGCGCTGCGCCGCGCGCCTGCCGGGCTCTGGCCGGTGGCTGGGGCCGCCTGGCGCGCGCGGGCCGCCGCCTACGGCCTGCCGCTGTCCGCCCTGGCGGCCGACTCCCTGCTCCGTCTCGAGCCGCTGCAGGGCGACTGGCTCTGCGGCCGCCGGGCCGACGGCGCCTGGCTCATCGTCGGCGCCCGCGATCGTCTGCGCCCCGCCGTTCTCCGCGCGCTGCCAGCGGGAGGAGCGATCGCCCGCCTGCCGGGCGGTCTCGCGCTCCGCGCGGCTGGCCAGCAGTTCCTGCTCGCCTCCGACTCGACCCTGCTCGGCGGTTCCGCCTGGCTGGACGCCCAGCCGCGCTGGCTCGAGCGCGACGACCTGCTCCTGGGGGCCGACTGGCTGGAGTATCGCGCGGCGGGACCGGGAGCTGGCGCGCTGCTCGGCGCCAAGTGGCTGCTCGGGCGTCTGCTCTGCGAGGGACTGGCCTGGGGCGCGCCGGACGGCGCTGCTCGGCTGGCCGCGCTCTGTCCCGGCCCGCCGCCGCCTGCGGCCGCCGACTCGGCCCTCGCCGCGCTGCCGCTTCTGCGGCGCAGCGGTCCCTTCGCGCCCGATGGTCGCTCGCTGCCGCTCGTCGCGAGCGCCTACGCGGAGAGCGAGTCGCTGGGCGTCGCCGAGCGGCGCTGGTCGGCCGGGTCCGCCGCCGCGCTCGCGCGCCTGCTCTGGTTGCCCTGAGCCGGCCGGCGCCGGGGAGTTTGGCATTGACAGTGCCCAGATGGCCGAACACTATGTCGGGGATTGTGATGAAAGGTACGAAATGAGCGTTCTCGCCGCCGCGGACCGCCTCGCCGCCGGCTCCTACGTCCCCATCGCCATCCTCCTCCTCCTCGCCCTGCTCCTCTCGGGGGCGATGGTGGCGGCGAGTCGCTACCTGGGGCGCCGCTTGAAGGCGCCGGGCAAGTTCACGCCCTACGAGTCGGGCATGGATCCGCGCGGCGATGCCCGCGACCGCTTCTCCGTCAAGTTCTACCTCGTCGCCATCCTCTTCATCATCTTCGACATCGAGGTCGTCTTCCTCTATCCCTGGGCCGTGCACTTCAAGCAACTCGGCCTCTTCGGCCTGGTCGAGATGCTGATCTTCCTGGGCATTCTCGGCGTCGGCTACCTCTACATTCTCGGCAGCGGCGCCCTGGACTGGGACCGCGGCGGGCTCTACGAGCGGCGGGCGGGCGATGGGGCTGAGTGAGCCGCTCGCGCGCGTGGCCGCCGAGGCCCGGGCCCGGTTCGGCGGCGCGCTGCTCGCCGTGGAGACGGACCGCGGGGAGCTGACCCTGCGCGTCGGCTCCCGGGACCTGCTTGCCCTGCTCGCCTGGGCCCGCGGGGCCGGATTCCCGATGCTCACGGACATCAGTGGCGTCGACGGGCTCGGTCTCGGCTGGCAGCCCCGCTTCCGCGTCAGCTACCACCTGCTGAGCCTGGAGCAGGGGCAGCGTCTGCGCGTCCAGGCCGACACCGCCGAGGACGCGGCCGGGCCCAGCCTGCCCACCGTCACCGGCCTCTGGCCGCTGGCCGACTGGAACGAGCGCGAGGTCTGGGATCTGATGGGCATCCGCTTCACGGAGCACCCGGACCTGCGGCGCATCCTGCTGCACGAGGACTACGCGCTGGGGCATCCGCTGCGCAAGGACGTGCCCACGCGCGGGATCCACGACGACAACCGCTAGCGCGCCGCGCCGACCACGGAAGGAGGGGGCATGGTCGCCGAAGCCATCCAGCGCGAGATCGACGCGATCGTCGCCCGCTATCCCGATCCGCGCTCGGCACTGCTGCCCATCCTGCACCGGCTCCAGCGCGAGGAGGGCTGGCTGAGCCCGACCGCCCAGGCCTGGGCCGCCGAGCGTCTCGGCCTCAGCCCCGCCATGGTGCAAGGGGTGGCCACCTTCTACACGATGTACAACACCCGCCCGGTCGGCCGGCACCTGATCCAACTCTGCCGGACGCTGAGCTGCGAGCTGCGCGGATCGCTCGAGATCCGCGCAGCGCTCAAGGCGCGCCTGGGCATCGGCCCCGGCGAGACGACGGCGGATGGCCGCTTCACGCTCGTGGAGGTGGAGTGCCTCGGCGCCTGCGGCACGGCGCCGGCGATGATGGTGGGAGAGGACTACTACGAGAACCTGACACCCGCCGGCCTGGACGCGATCCTGGCCGCGCTGCCCTGAGGGGCGCCCCAGGCGAGGAGACGATGGCCGCCTTCGCACCGGTACTCACGCGCATCGTCGGACTGGCCGACGCGCACACGCTCCGCGTCTACACGCGCGAGGGCGGCTACCGCGCGCTGCCGATGGCGCTCCGGCAGGCGCCGGCCGCCATCGTCGAGGCGGTCAAGGCCTCGGGTCTGCGCGGCCGCGGCGGCGCCGGCTTCCCCTGCGGCATGAAGTGGGGCTTCCTGTCCGACCCCGCCCGGAACCCGAAGCCGCGCTATCTCGTCTGCAACGCGGACGAGAGCGAACCGGGCACTTTCAAGGACCGCGTCCTGCTGCGCGACAATCCGCACCTCTTGATCGAGGGCTGCGCGATCGCCAGCTACGCGCTCGGGGTGCACGACTGCTTCATCTACATCCGCGGCGAGTACGCCGCCGAGGCGCGCATCCTCGAGGCGGCGATCGCCGAGGCGAAGGCCGCCGGGCACCTGGGGCGGGACATCCACGGCAGCGGCTTCGACTTGGAGATCGTCGTCCACCGCGGCGCCGGCGCCTACATCTGCGGCGAGGAGACGGCCCTGCTCGAGAGCCTCGAGGGCAAGCGCGGCTACCCGCGCATCAAGCCGCCCTTTCCGGCCGTGGTCGGCCTCTACGGCTGCCCGACGGTGATCAACAACGTGGAGACCCTCTGCTGCGTGCCGCCCATCGTCGAGCGCGGCGCCGAGTGGTTCGCCGCGATCGGCCGCGAGAAGAACACGGGGCCCAAGCTCTACTGCGTGAGCGGGCACGTGGCGCGGCCGGGGACCTACGAGGCGCCGCTGGGCATCACCTTCCGCGAGTTGTTGGAGGAGCACTGCGGCGGCATGCGGGACGGGCGCCGCCTGAAGGCGGTGATCCCCGGCGGCAGCAGCACGCCGGTGCTCACGGCCGACGAGGTGCTGGACGTCAAGCTGGACTTCGACGGCCTGGCCGCCGCGGGGTCGATGCTGGGCAGCGCCGCCGTCATCGTCATGGACGAGACGACGGACATGGTGCGGGTGGCCTTCAACCTGATCCGCTTCTACCACCACGAGTCCTGCGGCCAGTGCACGCCCTGCCGCGAGGGCTGCGGCTGGCTGGAGAAGATCCTCGCCCGTTTCGACGCCGGGCGGGGGCGCGCGGGCGAGATCGCCCAGATGCTCGACATCTGCGACAACATGGCCTTCAAGACGATTTGCCCGCTCGGCGAGGCCGCGCGCATGCCGACCGAGTCCTACCTGCGCAAGTTCGCCGGCGAGTTCGAGGCCCGCATCGGCGCCGCCGCGGTCAAGGGGAACTGATGGCCGAGCTGCTCATCACCGTGGTGAAGATCCTGGTCATCATCCTCGTCGTGCTGACCGGGGTCGCCTACATGACACTCGCCGAGCGCAAGGTCTCCGCCTTCATCCAGTGGCGGTTGGGGCCGAATCGCGTCGGGCCCTGGGGCCTGCTGCAGCCCATCGCCGACGGCCTCAAGTTCGTCCTCAAGGAGGACTTCACGCCGCCGGGCGCCAACCGCGCCCTGCACGCCCTGGCGCCGATGCTGGCGATGACGCCGGCGCTCCTCACCTACGCCGTGATCCCCTTCGGCGGCACGCTGCCCGTCTTCGGCCACGAGGTGCGCCTGATCGTCGCCGATCTCTCGATCGGCATCCTCTTCATCTTCGCGATCGCCAGCCTGGGCGTCTACGGCATCGCGGTCGGCGGCTGGTCGAGCAACAACAAGTACGCCCTGCTCGGGAGCCTGCGCGCGAGCGCGCAGATGATCAGCTACGAGATCGCGATGGGCCTGGCCGTGATCCCCGTGATCATGTTCGTCGGCTCGCTGAAGCTCACCGACATCGTCGCCCACCAGGGCGCCAACCCCTGGTTCGTGCTCAGCCAGCCGCTGAGCTGCCTGCTCTTCGTCATCGCCGCCTTCGCCGAGACGAACCGGCTGCCCTTCGACCTGCCGGAGGCGGAGCCGGAGCTGGTGGCCGGCTACCACACCGAGTACAGCTCGATGAAGTTCGCGATGTTCATGCTCGGCGAGTACGTCAACATGATGACGGCCAGCGCGCTGATCGTGACGCTCTTCTTCGGCGGCTACCACCTGCCTTGGGTGGAGACCCTGCCCTTCTTCCAGGCCAACGCGGCCTGGCTGGCGCTGCTGCAGGTGGCGACTTTCCTCGCCAAGGTCGCGCTCTGGCTCTTCCTCTTCCTTTGGGTGCGCTGGTCGCTGCCGCGCTTTCGCTACGACCAGCTGATGGGCCTGGGCTGGCGCGTGATGCTGCCGCTCGCCCTGGCGAACCTGGCCTTCTACGGTCTCTGGTCGCTCAAGGACCTGCCCTAGGAGGGCGCGTGAGAGAGGTCTTCTTCTACTTCTTCGCTGCGCTCGCGGTGCTCTCCGGGCTCCTCGTGATCACCCGGCGCAATCCGCTGACCGCCGCGCTCTACCTGGTCCTGGCCTTCTTCGCCCTGGCCGGGGTCTACGTCCTGATGGACGCGTTCTTCCTCGCCGCCGTGCAGGTCGCCGTCTACGCGGGCGCCATCATGGTGCTCTTCCTCTTCGTCATCATGCTGCTCAACCTGGGGCCGGACGACCTGCCGCCGATCATGACGCGCCGGGTGCGCTGGCTCTACGCGGCGGCCAGCGCCGCGCTCGTGCTGCTCTTCCTCGGGCTCGACCTGGGGCGCCGCCTGCCGGCGCCGACGCCCGGCGCGGCCGGCGAGGTGGGGGCCATCGCCGCGCGGCTCTTCGGCGACTACCTGCTGCCCTTCGAGATCACCGCCGTGCTGCTCTTGGTCGCCATCGTCGGGTCGGTCGCGCTGGCCCACCGGGAATAGGAGGGGCGCCGTGATCAACCTCGACCACGCCCTCATCGTCAGCTTCCTGCTCTTCGGCACGGGGATCGCCGGCGTGCTGCTCAGGCGCAACGCGATCGTCGTCTTCATGTCCATCGAGCTGATGCTCAACGCCGTCAACCTCGCCCTGGTCACCTTCTCGCGCCTGCGCGGGGACCTCGACGCCCAGGTGCTCTGCTTCTTCGTGATGGCCGTCGCCGCGGCCGAGGCGGCGATCGGCCTGGGCCTCGTCATCGCGCTGTTCAGGCGCCACGCGAGCATCGACCTCGACCGGGCGACCCTGCTGAGGAGCTAGGCATGGACTTCCAGCCCTTCCCGCTGATCCTGCTCTTCCCGCTGCTGGGCGTGCTGGCGAACGCCCTGCTCGGCAGGCGGCTCTCCCTGCGCGCAAGCGGCGGCCTGGCCTCCCTGATGGTCTTCTTCTCCTTCCTCGCCGCCGGGCACGGCTTCCTGACCCTGCGCGACCTGGAGCCCGCGCCCGGGCAGGCGCCGCGCCTCGTGATCACGCTCTGGGAGTGGATCGCCAGCGGCGACCTGCGCGTCGACTTCAGCCTCCTGCTCGACCCTCTCAGCAGCGCGATGGCGCTCATCGTCACGGGCGTGGGCTTCCTCATCCACGTCTACAGCATCGGCTACATGGCGCACGACCGCGACTACCCGCGTTTCTTCGCCTACCTGAACCTCTTCATGCTGGCGATGCTGCTCCTGGTCCTGGGCGACAACTTCCTCGTCCTCTTCGTGGGTTGGGAGGGCGTGGGCCTGTGCTCCTACCTGCTGATCGGTTTCTGGTACGACCGCATGTTCACGGCGACGATGTCCACCGCCCAGGCCGGCCAGAAGGCCTTCGGGGTGAACCGCATCGGCGACTTCGGCTTCCTGATCGCGCTCTTCCTCATCTTCACGCACTTCCACAGCCTGCGCTTCGACACCGTTTTCGCGGCCGCGCTGCACCACCCGGCGAGCGCCGCGGTGATGACGGCGATCGGCCTGCTGCTCCTCGTCGGCGCCGCGGGCAAGAGCGCCCAAATCCCGCTCTTCGTCTGGCTGCCCGACGCGATGGCCGGCCCGACGCCGGTCAGCGCGCTGATCCACGCGGCGACGATGGTGACGGCCGGCGTCTACATGGTGGCGAGAAGCCACGTCCTCTACGCCCTGGCGCCGGTGGCGCTCGCGGCCGTGGCCTGGATCGGGGCCCTGACGGCGCTGCTCGCGGCGACGATCGCCACCCAGCAGAACGACATCAAGAAGGTGCTCGCCTACTCGACGGTGAGCCAGCTCGGCACCATGTTCCTCGGCCTGGGCAGCGCCGCCTTCGGCGCCGGCATCTTCCACGTGCTGACGCACGCCTTCTTCAAGGCGCTGCTCTTCCTCGGCGCCGGGAGCGTGATCCACGCCCTGCACGAGGAGCAGGACATCCGCAAGATGGGCGGCCTGCGCCGGCAGCTGCCGATCACCTTCGCCACCTTCCTCGTCGCGACGCTCGCCATCGCCGGCTTCCCCGGGCTCTCCGGCTTCTTCAGCAAGGACGAGATCCTCGCCGCCGCCTTCCAGGCGCAGCCGCTGCTCTGGGGCATGGGCGTGCTGACGGCCGGTCTGACCAGCTACTACATGTTCCGCCTGCTCTTCCTGACCTTCTTCGGCGCCTCGCGCCTGGCGCCCGAGAAGGCGGCCCACCTGCACGAGTCGCCGCGCGTGATGACCCTGCCGCTCGTCGCGCTGGCGCTGCTCTCGATCGCCGGCGGCTGGCTCGGCCTGCCGCCCGTGCTCGGGTCGCACTGGCTCGGCGGCTTCCTCGGGCCCGTTTTCGCGGACCTGCATCACTTGGAGGGCGGTGCGCACGGCGGTCATCTCGGCCACGCGACGGAGTGGATGCTGATGGGCGTCTCCACGCTGGTCGCGCTCGGGGGCTTCGCCGTCGCCTGGCTGCGCTTCCTCAAACCGGCCGCGCTGGGCGACCTGTTCGCGACGCCGGCCAGCGCCTGGCAGCGCCTGCTCGCGGACAAGTACCGCATCGACGAGCTCTACGACGCCCTCGTCGTGCGCCCGCTGGGCCGCCTCGCGGGCTTCCTCTGGCGCTGGATCGACGAGCTGCTCATCGACGGCCTCGTCAACTTCTCGGGCCTGGCCGTGCGCGTCGGCGGCGAAGTCCTGCGGCTCCTCCAGACGGGCTACGTCCAGACCTACGCCTTCTTCATGGTGCTGGGCGTGATCGTCCTCCTGCTCCGGCTGCTGGCCTAGGGGGAAAGGGTGCTCGACTCCTGGATCCTGACCTGGCTGGTCTTCCTGCCCGTGCTCGCCGCCCCGGCGCTCTTCCTGCTGCCGGGCGGGCGGCCGCAGCTCGCGCGCACCTGGACCCTGCTCGTCACGACGGCGACCTTCGTCCTCTCGCTGCACCTCTGGTTCCACTTCGACCCCGCGAACACGGCCCCGCAGTTCGCGCGCTCGGCGCCCTGGATTCCAGGCCTGGGCATCGGCTACACGGTGGGGGTGGACGGCATCAGCCTCCTGCTGGTGCTACTGACGACCTTCATCATGCCGCTGGCCGTGCTCGGCGGCTGGCGCGCCGTGGACGACCGCGTGCGCGCCTACCACGCCTGCCTGCTCCTCGTCGAGGCGGGCCTGCTCGGCGTCTTCGTCGCCGGCGACCTCTTCCTCTTCTACGTCTTCTGGGAGGCGATGCTGATCCCGATGTACTTCCTGATCGGGGTCTGGGGCGGCCGCCGCCGCGTCTACGCCGCGCTGAAGTTCTTCCTCTACACGATGGTCGGCAGCCTGCTGATGCTGGCGGCCATCCTCTACCTCGTCGTGCACCACCACCAGGCGACCGGCATCTGGACCTTCGACGTCGGCGCGATGAGCGCGACGCGCCTCGTCGGCCGGCCCGAGCTGCTCGCCTGCCTCGCCTTCGCGCTCGCCTTCGCGATCAAGGTGCCCGTCTGGCCCCTGCACACCTGGCTGCCGGACGCGCACGTCGAGGCGCCGACCGCGGGCAGCGTCATCCTGGCCGGCGTGCTGCTCAAGATGGGCACCTACGGCTTCCTGCGCTTCTGCCTGCCCTACTTCCCCGGCGCCGTCGCCACCCTGACGCCCTGGTTCATGACGCTGGCCGTGATCGGCGTCCTCTACGGCGCCCTCGTCGCCAA
>VGXI01000074.1 GCA_016873475.1 bacterium
CCGCGCAGCATCGACCCGCCCCTGATCGCGATCGCCGCCGAGCCGCCCCCGCCGGGCGCGCCGCCGCCCCGCGCGCAGTCTCCGGCCCTGCTCTTCGTGCCGGGCTTGCTCTTCATGGCCCTGCTCTTCATGGCCCAGGGCATCGCCCGCGAGTTCTGGGACGAGCTCGAGCAGCGAACCCTGCACCGCAGCCTGATGACGCCAGGCGGCGCCGCGCCCTTCCTGCTCGGCAAGCTCGTCACCGGCGCCCTGCTGATGCTCGCCGTCGTCGCGATCGCGCTCGCGCTCGGGCTCGCGGCCTACGATCTGCCCGGCGCCGTCTACTTGCCGGCGCTCGTCTGGGCGACCCTTGCCGGCGTTGCTTTCCTCGCGCTCTTCTCCCTGCTCACGCTGGCGATGCCCAGCGCGCGCGCCGCCAACATGATCGGCATGGGCCTGCTCTTCCCCCTGATGATGATCGGCGGCAGCTTCTTCCCGCTCGAGGCGATGCCGCGCTGGATGGCCGCCATCGGCGCGCTCACGCCGAACGGCTGGGCCCTGCAGCGGCTGAAGGGAATCCTCAGCGGGGAACTGGCCGCGATTCCCTTCGCCGTTGGCCTGGCCGCCATGCTCGCGGTCACGGCCGCGCTCACGGCTCTGAACACCCAGCGCCTGCGCTCGCGCTTCGGAAAGGGCTAGACATGCTGCGCCAGGCGCTCTACGTGGCCCGCAAGGACATCAAGTTCATCTTCCGGGGGCGAGAGACCTGGCTCTGGGCCTTCTTCATGCCGATCGTCTTCTTCTACTTCATCGGCACGATCACGGCCGGCGGCGGCGGCTTCTCGGGCAAGAGCCGCCTCGCCCTCTGGCGCCCTGCGGACGCTGGCTATCTGGCCGATCAGCTCGAGCGGCGTCTCGTCGAGCAGGACTTCCTGCTCTTCCACCCGGCCGACTCCGACAGCTTCGCCGCCGAGCCGCGGCGCCTCAGCCTGCCGGCGGCCTTCAGCGATTCCCTCGCCGCGGGCCGCCCAGTCCAGCTCCTCTACGGCGACGACGGGGACGCTCAGGCCCGCGCCTGGCGCCGGCTGCGCGTCTCGCGCGCGGCCTACGGCCTGCTCGCGGATCTCATCGTGACGGGCGAGCAGGGCGCGGCGCCCGACAGCGCGGCGCTGGCCGCCCTCGCCGCGATGCCCCGCGCGCTCAGCGTCCAGGTCGCGGCGGCCGGCGAGCGGCGCCGCCCGCCGCGCGGCTTCGAGCAGGCGGTCCCGGGCACGATGGTGATGTTCACGGTGCTCGTCCTCGGCACGAGCGGGGCGATCCTGCTCGTCATCGAGCGGCGGCAGGGGCTGCTGAGGCGTCTCGCCTACGCGCCGCTCTCGCGCGGCAGCGTGGTGCTGGGCAAGTGGCTGGGTAAGCTGGCGCTCGGCCTCATCCAGATCGCCTTCGCGATCGTGGCCGGCAGCCTCATCTTCAAGGTGGACTGGGGCGGACAGCTCCCGGCGGTGCTGCTGGCCATGCTCGTCTATGCCGCACTGATGGCCTCCTTCGGCCTCCTGCTCGGCAGCGCGAGCCGCAGCGAGGGCCAGGCCGCCGTCGTCGGCGTGCTGGCGGCCAACCTGCTCGGCGCCCTCGGCGGCTGCTGGTGGCCGATCGAGATCACGCCGCCCTTCATGCAGAAGCTCGCCCTCTGCCTGCCCACGGGCTGGGCGATGGACGCGCTCCACCGCCTGGTCAGCTTCGGCCAGGGCCCGGCCAGCGTGCTGCCGCACGTCTTCGGCATGGCGCTGGCCGCGGCGCTGCTGCTCGCGCTCGCGGCGCGGATCTTCCGCTACGACTGATCCGGTCCCGGGCGCAGGAAGTCGACCAGCGCAGCCAGGGTCTCCTCGCTGCCCTCGCCCTCGATGAAGCCGTAGTGATCGGGCGTCACCAGGCAGCGGTAGCGCGCGCCGGGCAGCCGCCCCGCGAGACGGCGCTGGAGCCCCGGCGGCGTCGAGCGATCGCCCGCGCCCGCGAGGACGAGCGTCCCGAGGCCCGGCGCGAGTGCGCCCACGAGTCGGCTGGCGCGGGCGCGGTCCAGCCAGGGCAGCGCGACGCTGCGGATCAGCGCCCGCGGCTCCGGAACGAGGCGCGCCGTCACGGCCCGGCGCAGTGCGGCGCCCTGCCGATTCATGAAGAGGGCCGTGTAGCGCTCGACCGCGGGCAGGGCGAGACCGCCGCCGACGAGCAGCGGCAGGAAGAGCCGCGCATTGGCCGCGCTCACGGCGTGCAGGCCGGCCGGCGGGGCGGGCGCGAGCAGCGCGAGGCGCGCGAGCCGGTCGCCGAGCCGCGCCGCTGCGAGCAGGCAGACGAGCCCGCCCAGCGAGTGGCCGACGAGGGCGACGGGCGCGCCGCCGGCCGCGGCGGCCTCCGCCTCGCCGGCGACGAAGGCGACATGCTCGGCGAGCCGGGCGTGGGGGCGGCCGCGGTCGGGCAGCTCGAGGCCGCGCGCGTCGAGGCCGGCGCCGCGCAGGCCCTCGACGAGCCGTCCGCAGTGCCATACCGTGCAGAACATGCCATGCACGACGAGCGCGCGCATCAGCGCCGGCCCATCGCCGTCTAGGCCCCCGCCGGCTCGGCCGCCGGCGACGCTGCGTCCGACTCCGGTCGGGGCAGCGCATCGGGCAGTTCTTCCTCGACGCGGCGCAGCGCGGGATTGAGATAGGCGAGCAGGGAGAGCGCGGCCGTCGCCAGCCCCGAGAGGATGAACATCAGGCCGATGCCGCGGCCCGGCCCGGTGCCGAGAACGCGGCCAAGGCTGCCCGCAAGCGCGCCATCCGCGAGCAGGAGCGGCCCGAAGACGCGATCGGCCAGCGGCCCCGAGAGCAGATAGGCGAGCGGCGCCGCACCCAGCGCCACCATGCTGCGCGTGGCGAACACGCGGCCCTGCAGCGCGGGCGGCACCTTGCGCTGCCAGATCGCCTGGCTCGAGCCGTTGACGACCGGCGCGCAGGCCATGGCGAGGAAGAGCCCCGCCGTCACCAGCGACGCGCTGGGCCGCAGACCGACAAGTACGATCCCGAAGCCCAGCGCGACCAGGAAGCCGAGCACGCCGTGGATCTTGCGCCGCGGCCCGCCCCAGGCGCTGAGCGCGAGGCTCCCCGCCAGCATGCCGAGGCCGCCCACCGAGACGATGCCGCCCAGGCGCGCGGCGTCCGTGAAGCTGAGCAGCATCGGCACGGCGAGCGCGTTGACCATCCCGAGCACGAAGTTGAGCGCGGCGAAGAGGAGCAGCATGTCGCGCAGGCCGCGGCGGTCGGCGATGGCCGCCCAGCCCGCCCGCGCCTCGCGCCAGAGGCCACGGCGGACGGCGCCCTCGCCGGTCGCCGCCGGCCGCGGGATGCGCACGGCGACCAGGCTGAGCATCGCGAGCAGGAAGCTCGCGAGATCGAGCAGCAGCACGCCCGTGACCCCGATCGAGAGCAGCAGCAGCCCCGCGAGCAGCGGCGCGACGATGTTGGCCGCGGCCTGCGCGAGCTGGGCGAGGCCGCTCGCCCGCGCGAGCTGCGCCGGCGGCACCAGCAGGGTCACCGAGGCCTGCCAGGCCGGCCCCTGGAAGGCGCCGAGGCAGGCGCCCAGGGCGCTGGCGAGGAGAATGTGCCAGAGCGCCAGCAGCCCCTGCCAGTAGAGCAGGGCGAGCGCCGCCGTCCCGAGCGCGGCGCCGAGGTCGCTGAGGATCATCACGCGCCGGCGGTCCCAGCGATCGACGAGCACTCCGGCCAGCGGCGCGATGAGCACGGCGGGCAAGGTGGCGGCGAGGGCGATCAGCGCGAACTGCGTGGCCGAGCCCGTCTGCTGGTAGACCCAGACGCCCAGCGCGAAGCCGCTCAGGCCCGAGCCGAGCATCGACAGCGCCTGCCCGGCCCAGATCACGAGGAAGCTCCGCATGCCGACCGGGCGCGGCACTAGCGCAGCCAGATCCCGCTGAGCTCGAAGCGGCGGGCCGATTTCGGCTCCCAGATGAAGAGGCTGAGTTCGCGGATCGCCGTCGTGTCGAGCATCTCGTGCGGGATCGGGATGAGCAGATCGCGCGGCTCGCCCGGTGCGCAGTGGATCTCCCAGGTCCAGCCCGTGCGCTGGATGATGCCATTGCCGAGCTTGAAGAGCAGCCGCACGGGTTCGCCCTCGACGAGCTTCACGCGCACGCGTGCCTCGCGGTAGCCGCTCCAGTCGGCCGGCGAGGCCAGTCGCCAGAGCTTGCTCTTGTCCGCGTCGAGAGTGAAAGCGTAGACGGCCCCGCTATCCGTGGCGCGCTCCTCGCCGTCACGCGCGCCGTGCCAGCCGCGGCCCGGCTGACCGAGACTGGTGACCGCGCGCTCAGCGCCGCCGGTCGCCTTCTCCAGCCCGGCGAGCGTCTCCAGCCAGCGCTTGGCCTCTTCGCGCTGGCCCGCCAGCGCGCAGCCTGCCGCCTGGCGCCAGGCGAGCAGGGGGCGCGGATCGCGCGGCCAGTCGAGGGCGCTGCGCACCGGCAGCCCCTCGAGAATGTGGGTGGCGAGCGGATCCTGCCGCGCATCGAGCAGAGCGGCGTAGTCGACGTCGTCGAAGCCGTCGCGCAGCAGCTTGAGGCGGACCGCCGGCAGCGGCCCCTCTGGCCCCGGATAGTAGAGGCTGCCGTTGCCGTTCTGGCGCGGGTAGACCATGGGATCGAGCCAGGGATCGACGGTCCAGTAGTTCACGCACCAGAAGAGGAAGCCGCCGTAGCCTTCGGTCCAGATCGCCAGCGGCGAGACGCGCGCCTCGATGCCGGGGACGTCCAGGTGCAGCGCCGGCACGTCGCTGCCCGCGTTGCCGGCCGTGTAGACCCAGAGGTCCTTGCGGCTCCTGCCTGTCAGCTTGAGCCGGTGGCCGATGTCCCGGGCGTGCATCTGCGCGTCACCGAGGCGCGGGCACCAGAGGTCCACGTCGGGGAAGCCCTCTTTCGGCAACTGCGTGATCAGGTTCTTCAGGTCCGGCGCCGCGCGGTTCACCATCGCCGTGACCTCGGCCACGCCCTCGTAGGTTTCGTCGGCGAGGTAGGTGTAGAAGCGATCGAGCCAGCCCTTCTCGCGCAGGTGGTCGGCGATGGCGCGCCAGTTGCCTTCGCTGAGCGGATTGATCCTGCGTGGGCCCTCGTGTCCGAAGTGCGTCTGCCCGCGGGCCATCGCCCACTCGATTTTGGCGTCGAAGGCGCGGAAGTCGGCCTGGCGGAGGCGGCCGTCGTCGCTCAGGGTCAGCTCTGGCCGCGTGTGCACTTCGTCCGTGCCCACATGCGTCGGCATGATGCGGTGCGCGAGCATGCTCTCGTGATAGCGGCGGATCATCGCCTCGGCGGCGGGCGTGCCCCGCTCGAGCTTGTGGAAGTCGTAGAGGTAGCGCACGCGCAGCAGGAAGGAGCTGGGCAGGCTGGGCGCGAGCGGCAGCTCGAAGTCCCAGACCTCGACCGTCAGGGGCAGCCGCTTCGTCCAGCCCGTGGCGCTGAGCAGCAGCTCGCCTTGATAGCGGCCGGGCTTGGCCGCGCGGGGGACGTCGATCTCGACCCAGATCGGCTGCGCGTGCCCGGCGGGGACATCGACGCTGCGCGCCGCGAGCAGCGGGTCCGGCCACTCGCCCACGCGCAGGGTGCCGTAGTAGGGCTTCTGCGTCGTGACGTAGCCGACGAAGTCGCAGCGCAGGGTGCCGGGCGCCCAGCGCTCGCCCGCGGGACCGACGAAGGCGCCGCTCTCCGCGCGCAGCGCGCGGAGTCCCTCGGCCGGCGCGAGGACGAGCAGCTGCAGCGCTTCGCTCTCGCCGCGCGCGGCGCGGATCTCGGGCTCGCACTCGAATTGCACGAGGAAGTCCGGCGTGGGTTGCGAAGGGAGCGGCTTCGCGAGCGAACTCAGGACCCAGAGTCCGGGCTCGCCTCCGCGCGCGGCCCCCGGCATTGCGAGCAGAAGGGCGAGGCCGAGCACCCAGAGCGGACTGCAGCTCCGCGTCGTCATGCAGCCTTCCTTTCCTTGCCGGCGCCGCCCCACGCCGTCCCGGCCCCTGCTTTTGCGTGGCGGCGCGGCGCAAACGTTGCTATACTTCTCCTGTCTCGAGTCCGGCGACGCCATCGGGGAATCGAACCCCGCGCCAAGCGCCTGTGGACGCTCGCTTCAGCCGGAGCGAGATCTGGATCCTACCAGCGCGGCCACTTTCCAGTGGAGAGAAATCCATCGGGACGCTGGAGGGTTTACGAGGGGCCTCGCGGCCCCTCTCTTTTTCATCTCCCCTTGCCGGCCAGCGCCGCGAGCGCGGCTCGCGCCTTGTGTCCGGCCTCCTCCCACTCGGCCTCGGGATCGCTATCGTAGACCACGGCGCCGCCGGCGCCCACGTGCGCCTGTCCGCGCAGGAGCTGGACGCCGCGAATCACGATGCTCAAGTCCAGGCTGCCGTCGAAGCCGAGGTAGCCCTGGCAGCCCGAGTACCAGCCGCGCACGACGGGCTCGAGGCCTTCGAGGATCTGCATCGCCGCGATCTTCGGCGCGCCCGTCATCGAGCCGCCGGGGAAGGCGCTTGCAAGCAGGTCGCAGCGGTCCTGTCCCAGTGCCAGCTCGCCCTCGATCGTCGAGACCATCTGGAACACGGTCGGGTGCGCCTCGATCGCGCACAGCTCGCTGACCGCTACCGATCCCGGCGCGCAGACGCGATGCAGGTCGTTGCGCAGCAGGTCCACGATCATGACGTTCTCCGCGCGGTCCTTCGCGCTCTCGGCGAGGGCGCTGCGCAGCCGGGCGTCCTCGGTCGCGTCACGCCCCCGCGGGCGCGTGCCTTTGATCGGCCGCGCCTCGACGTGGCCGGCTGCGCTCACGCGCAGGAAGCGCTCCGGACTCGCGCCAACGAGCGCGCCCTCGGGATGGCGGAACAGGCTCGCATAGGGAGCCGGGGTCGCCGCGCGCAGGCAGCGGTAGAGCGCGAGCGGATCGGCGCTGCAGGGCAGGCTGAAGCGCGTGGTGAGGCAGAGCTCGTAGGCCTCGCCGTCGCGGATCGCCTCGCGACAGCGCTCGACTGCTGCGAGGTAGGCCGCGCGGTCAAGCGAGGCCCTCGGCAGCGCCGCGACCGGCAGCAGTGGCTTCGGCGGCGAGGGCGCAGCCAGCAAGGCCAGCGTTTCCTCGGCGAGCAACGCGGCGCGCGCCTGCGCTTCGCGGCGCGCGGCGGCCTCGCTGGGCCCGCGCGCGACGGCCAGCGCCCAGGTCTCGCCGCTCTCGCGGTCCACCGCCAGCAAGCGCTCGTGAAAGTAGAGCGCGAGGTCGGGCAGGCCGAGATCGTCCTCGGCCTGTGGCGCGATCGGCAGCAGGCGGCGGCCCAGCTCGTAGGCGAAGAGCCCGAAGGCCCCGCCGTGGACGGGCAGCGCCGGATCGCTCTCCACGCGGGGAAAGGCGGCGAGCGTGCGGCGCAGCGCGGCCAGCGGCTCCTCGCGCCAGGCGTGGTTCGCGCCGCGGCTGTGCCAGTGGAAGCGGTTCTCGCCGCCGCGGCTCACGAAGCGCGCCGTCGGCTGGCTCGCGAGCAAGGACCAGCGTCCCGGCGGTCCCGCGCTCTCGAGCAACGCGAGCGCGCCGCCGCCCAGCGAGGCCGCCAGCGCGTGCAGCGCAGCGGGCGTCAGGCGACAGTCGAGGCGTAGGGCGGCCGCAGCGGCCCGATCGGTGGCCGGCGCGGGCGGATGGGCGATCATGCGGAAGGGTCTAGCATCCCGGCCGGCCGGGCCGCCAGGGGACAAGAAACGGGGCGGGTCTGGGACCCGCCCCGCTCGTCGCTCACTCGTCTCGATGCTACCCAGCAGGAGGGAAACTCACCGGGTCTTGGAATCGCCTAGATGGCGTGTTCGATGAGCCAGTAGAGGATCGTGAAGGCCGACGCGATCAGGTTGAGGATTACGCGCAAGAGGCCGACGACGAATCCGAGTGCCATCTTCCGTCCTCCGGATGGGGGCTCTACGGGATTGGACAGGCGGGAGTTCCTGTTGGTTGCGCCCGGGGGCCGGCTTTTACCAGATTTACAGGCAGGGGCGGTCGCCCCCTCCAAGCGCAATTCGGGCAATGGCTTGCCAGACTAGCCCAGAGGCGGCGGGGGTTCGCCCACCCCGCGGAGCGCACTCCGGAAGGCCTGGTCCGCAGCCGCGGAGCCGGGCCGGAGGGCCTCGGCCGCGAGGGCGGCCAAGGCGGCCAGACCCTCGGCGTCGCCTTGCTCGGCGAAGAAGCTCCGCGCCTCTTCCAGGAGCAGGTTCCGCGAGGGATAGGCGGCGAACTCGAGGGCGCGGCGGTAGGCGGGCCTGGCTTCCGCCGGCCGCCCCAGCGCCCGCAGGCAGCGCGCCTGCAGGTGGTGCCACTCCGCGTAGCGGGCGAAGGCAGGCCGCGCCTCGGCGAGCTGCGCCAGCGCCCGCGCCGGCTGCTCCTCGAGCAGCGCGACGAGCGCCGCCAGATACTGCAGGCCCTCCTCGTCCGGGCTGCGCTCGAGTGCAGGGCGGAGGCTGGCGAGCGCGCGCCTGCCCTGGCGCTCGCCGAGCAGGAAGAGCGTGCGCGCGACGGCATCCCCGCTGGCCCGCCGCGGGTGATTGTAGGCCAACCAGTAGAGGATCAGTCCCGCCAGGCCCAGGATCGACGCGAGCCGCGCCGAGAACAGCCAGAGCAGAAAGGTCCCGCCCAGGAGGCTGAAGAAGAGACACCCCCAGGGCGTGCGCCCCGCGGGCGCCAGCAGCCCGATGGGCCAACTCCCCGGCGGCCCTGCCTCCGTGAGCGTCAGCGGCACGCCGCCTGGGTCTCCGCTCACGGGCGGCAGGCTCGCCAGCGGACGGCGCAGCAGGCCGGGCGCGATCGGGCGGGCGCGGAATGCGCGGCCGGCCACCGCTACCAGCCCCGCAGCAGCAGGCGCGGCAGGCGGCGGCGCACGAGGAAGGTGAGCAGGACGTTCAGCCCGGCCAGCCCGTACCAGACGTAGTTCGGCACGTCGATCGGCCGCTGCAGGCGCGGGTCGGCGGCCGCCGGCACCTCGATGCGGGGAGTCAGATCGACGCCGGCCAGAGCCAGCAAGGTCACCGCCGTGGCGATGGCGAGCGGCAGGGCGATCAGCAGGGCCACTCGCCAGAACGCCCTGCCCTCGGCGGCGACCCGCTGCCATCGCCGCGCTGTGGAGTAGCGTCCGAGCAGGGCTGTCCGCCAGACGGCCGCCTGGGTCGCGAGTTCGTTTGCAGGCCCGTCGTAGAGACGAGCATCCGCCAGGTGCTCGCGGAGCGTGCGCAGGTCCTCACTCATCGCTGTCTAGCTCCCGCCGCAGGCGCGCCAGGGCCCGATGGATACGGGTCTTCACCGAGCCGAGCGGCATCTCGAGCCTATCGGCCACTTCGTCCAGCTTCAAGTCCTCGAGGTAGCGCAGCGCGAGGATCTCCCGGTCACGCGGGTCGAGGAGGGCCAGCGCCCGCGCGACTTGCGCCGCGTTCTCCCGGCGGGCGAGCAGGCGCTCGGGATCGAAGTCGCCGGCAGCCGGCAGGGCTTCCGCCGCCTCGAGCGGCGCCTCGCGACTGGCGAGGCGCTTCTCTTTCTCGAGGTGGCGCAGCGCCTCCCGGTAGGTGATCCGGTAGAGCCAGGTGGACAGTCGGCTCTCGCCGCGGAACTCCGGCAGCGCTCCCAGGGCGCGATCGAAGACCCGGTAGAGCACGGCATCCTCCTCGGCCCGCAGGCGACGGAGCTGGGCGCGCACGGTGGGCTCCCAGTCGTCCAGAAAACGGGTTGCCCGCTGGCGATCCAGCGGCAGGTAGTGGGTCGCCTGCTCGCGGGCCTCGAGTTGTCCCTCGCTCACGGCAGGCGTCCCTCCGGGATCCTCTGCTGCTGGTTTGGACCGGGGCTTCATGCGTAGAGTTTCGCCCGAGCGAGCCGCCGTTGAAACCCTTTTTCGAAGGCCGGGGTCCAAGGGGTTGAACGGCAAGCGGACTCACCCGACACCAGACCACCCTGGAGGCAATCATGTTGGGCTCTCTTGGCTTCGCCTTCTTCGCCAGCGGCGAGGAAGTCCTGATCCCCATCATCGCGATCACGCTTGGCTGCAGCATTCCGATCGTCGCGATCATCGTCGAGTACTTCCAGAAGCGGACGAAGGCGCGGATCATCGAGAAGGCGATCGAGAAGGGCGTGCCGATCGAGAACCTGGCTCTGGACGAGCCGAGCGGCCCTCGCCTGCCCTATCGCAGCGGCATGGTGACCGCCGCGGTCGGCATCGGCCTCATCGTCTTCGGGTTCGGTGTCGGCGCCGCCATGCAGCAGTCCGGCGAGAACGAGTACTTCATCCCGCGGGCCGTTTTCGGGGGCGCGGGAGCGCTGGTCCTCCTCATCGGCGTGGCGCTTCTGATCAACGACCGCATGAACGCCAAGCGCTTCCTCAACGGGAACGGCAAGGGCGAGCGCAAGGACTACTAGCGGGAATCGGCGTCGGTGGCCGGCACCGGCGCCCGCGCTGCGGGCCGGAACTTCTGCCGGAACTTCTGGATGCGGCTGTTGAGCGCGTCGGCCACGTAGACCCTGTTGTCCCAGGTGACCACGATCCCCTCGGGACCGCTGAACTCGCCCGCAGCCTCGCCCTGGCCGCCCCACGTCGCGACAAAGTTGCCATTGGCGTCGAACTTCTGGACTCGGCGATTGCCCAGTCGGCGACGTAGACGAAGCCGTCGGCGTCGACCGCCACGCCGGCGGCCGTCGCACCCGTGAAGAAGATGAACTGCCCATCGGCCGAGCCGGAGCTACCCCAGGACAGCACAGCTTCGTAGGCGGGCGGCAGAGCCGCCGCCCCCCGGCTGCCTGCAGCGCAGCACCACCGAAAGCCTTTCCAGTAAAGCGTTTGGATCATGTTGATTTCAAGGTCTGATTCCTGTTAGGATACGGAGACCGCATCGCTGGGGGGCGCGGGATGCAGCCTTTTCGCGAAGTATTTTGGAATATCGAACATCAGCTGCTCTTCTACTCGCTGGCCGGTCTGGCCGGCGCGCTATTCGTTTACGGGTTCTATCGGCGCTGGCGCTTCTGGCGCAGTGGCTGGCCCGAGCGGCGTGAGGGCGGCTTCGACGCTGGACTCGTCCTGCGGCGCCTCCTCCTCGGCAGTGGCATCTTCCGCGGCGACCCGCTCGGCGGGCTCATGCACGCCGCTATCCTGTGGGGCTTCGTCCTCCTCTTCCTGGGCACCCTCCTGTCGACGATCGACCACCGGCTCGAGCACTTCCTGCGCGGCGAGGTCTACCGGGTCTACGCCTGGACGCTGGACGCGGCGGGCCTCGCCCTGCTCGGCGGCATCGCCCTCGCCTACCTGCGCCGCTACGCGATCAAGCGCGGCCGCATGGAGACGGCGCTCCTGCGCGATCATGCCGCGCTTCTCTTGCTCGCCTTCATCGCGATCTCGGGCTTCCTCGCCGAGGGCCTGCGCCTGCGCGCGGCGCCGCCGCCCTGGCCCGAGCCGGCGCCCGTGGGCGTCTGGATCGCGCAGGTTTCCGGACTCTCGGCCCCCGATGCGGCCGGAGCGCACCGCCTCTGGTGGTGGCTGCACGCGCTCGCCAGCCTGGCGCTCGTCGCCTACTTCCCCTTTTCGAAGTTCGTGCACGTCGTGGCGGCAGGCGCCAATCTCGCCCTGGCCGGGCTGCGCTCCAGCTCCTTCCTCCCCCTCGCGGAGCGCGAAGCCCTGAGGGCCGACTTCAGCCGCCGCCACCACCTGATGTTCGACGCCTGCACGCAGTGCGACCGCTGCACGAGCGTCTGCCCGAGCCACCTCGCCAGGGAGTCGCTGGCGCCGCGGCGGCTGCTCGACGCGGCGGGCGATTTCGCACGGCGCAAGGCCGGCTACGGCTTCTGGCCGCGGCGGCCGGCGAGCGCGCCGGCCAAATCCGAGGCCGTGCCCGGCGAGCAGGTCTGGCTCTGCACGACCTGCGGGCACTGCCAGGACGAGTGCCCCTCGGCGATCAGCCCCCTGGACGTCATCCGCGAGCTGCGCACGGCGCGCATCGAGTCAGGCGAAGCGGTGCCCGAGAACCTCCAGGCGATGCTCGAGTCGGTCTACAAGTTCAAGAACCCCTGGCAGGGCGCGAAGGGTAGGCGGCTGGACTGGGCGGCGGGCATCGACCTGCCCGTGCTCGGCGAGGGAGCTGCGGCCGAGCGCTGCTTCTACGTCGGCTGCACTTTCGCCTACGACACCCGGCTCCAGCAGGTCCCGCGCGCCGCGGTCAGCCTCTTCCGAGCGGCGGAGCTGCCCTTCGGCGTGCTCGGCAAGGCGGAGGTCTGCTGCGGCGAGTTCATCCGCGGCGTCGGCGAGGACGGCCTCTTCACCGAACTGGCCGGCGTGAACGCCGCGGCCTTCGCGGAACAGGGCGTCCGCGAGATCGTGACCGCCTGCCCGCACGGCTTCCACGCCTTCCGCAACGAGTACCGCCGCCTCTCGCCCGCGCCGGCCGAGCGCGCGGTGCGCCACCTCGCGGAGCTGCTCGCCGAGGCGATTGCCGCCGGCCGCCTGCCCCTGGCAGGTGGCGTAGAGCGAACGGTCACCTTCCATGACCCCTGCTTCCTCGGCCGGCGCAGCGGCGTCTACGAGGCGCCGCGCGCGGTGCTGCGCGCGATTCCCGGCCTGCGCCTCGTGGAAATGCCGCGTTCGCGCGAGAACAGCTTCTGTTGCGGCGGCGGCGGTGGGAGAATGTGGGTCGAGGCCAGCGAGGGCGAGCGCATGGCCGAGCAGCGACTGCGCGAGGCGGCGGCGACGGGCGCCGAGCTGGTCGTCACCGCCTGTCCGTTCTGCTTCAGCAACCTGGAAGACGCGGTGAAGACGGCCGGCTACGAGGGGCGCATCGCCGTGCAGGACCTGACCGAGCTCGTCGCCGAGTGCCTGCCCGGCGCAGCGCCGGCCGAGAAAGGAGCCTGATGGAGATCCTCGTCTGCGTGAAGCGCGTGCCCGACACCGCCGACGCCGATCTCGTGCTCAGCGCGGACGGCCAGGGCATTCGCGAGGAAGACCTCGCCACCGGCATCAACGAGTGGGACAACTACGCCGTCGAGGAGGCGATCCGCATCAAGGAGGCGCAGGGCGGCACGGTGACCGTGGCCACCATCGGCGACGCCGACAGCGAGGACGTGCTCCGTCGCTGCCTCGCGATGGGCGCCGACAACGCCATCCGCATCGATGACGCGCCCTTCGCCGGCAGCGATCCCCACGGCATCGCGCGCGGACTCGCCGCGCTGATCGGCAAGGGGCACTACGACCTCGTCCTCACCGGGACGCAGGCCGGCGATCAGGGATTCGGCATGACCGGGCCGCTGCTCGCAGGCCTGCTCGTCCGGCCACACGCGACGCTCGTCACCGCGCTTGCGCTCGAAGGCGCGCGCGTTCGCGTGACGCGCGAGCTCGAGGGCGGCCTCGAGGAGTCGCTACGCCTGGCTCTGCCCGCGCTGCTCACGATCCAGACCGGCATCAACGAGCCGCGCTACGTTTCGATCATGGGCATCCGCAAGGTGCGCGCGAAGGAGATCCCCGTGCTCGATCTCGCGGCGCTGGGCCTGTCGGCCGACGCGGTGGGCGCCGGCGCCAATCGCCTGCGGCGCAGGAGCCTCGCCGTGCCGCCGGCCGGCAAGCAAGCGGAGATGATCGCGGGCCGGCCCGTCGACATCGCGCGGCGCATT